>JAJFVE010000198.1 GCA_021371965.1 Planctomycetaceae bacterium | reverse complement strand
CAGTCGCTGCTCTGCGTGAGCGTCGCCGCCGGCGAAGCAGCTTATAAGTTGTTCGTGCTTACCCAGCAGGCGCGGCAGCATGCACTGCTCGATAGGGCGGTCAGAAAGGACCTCGTGCATCGGCAGGGCGTCGAAGTCGATCGCGCGATGAACTACTCCCAGAGCCTGCAGCAGGCGGCCTTTCTCGCCGCCGGCGACGAGCGTGACGCCGTCTTGTGGCATGGGCGTCTCGCCCATGCATCTTTGGAGCTGTGCCAGGAACTGCCCGAACAGGATCACATCCCCCAGCGCAACGCTGTGGATGGCGAGCACCTTTGCCTCCTTGTCAGAGTCGGTCGTCATAAACAAACTCGTCATTCACCCGGTGTGCGTGTCCCTGACCCATGAAGTTCCAGGGATGCATGGGCGAGACGCCCATGCCACACGGGGATGCATGGGCGAGACGCCCATGCCACACAGAATCAGCCGGCTCAATCGATCCACCCTCCGCCCAGCAGGGTGTCGCCGTCGTAGACTACGGCGGCTTGGCCGGGCGTGATGGCCGAGACGCTTTGGTCGAAATTCACCTCGAATGTGTCCTCACCCGTCAACCGCACGCGGGCCGGCGCGCCTCGGTGGTTGTAGCGAATCTGCACGATGGCGGCGAACTCTGCCGGCACGTCGCGATGCCAGTTCGCCCGCGAGGCCGTCAGGCACGTTCCCAGCAAAGCCTCGCGCGGGCCCAGCGTCACCGTCGCGGTGGCTGGGTCTATCGCGGTGACATACAGCGGCACCGAGGCGGCCACGCGCAGGCCGCGACGCTGGCCGATGGTGAACTGCGCATAGCCGTCGTGCTGCCCGAGCACCTTGCCGGTGGCGTCGACTATATCGCCAGAGCGCATCGCTTCGGGCAGGCGGGTGCGCAGCAGGGCGGCAAAGTCATCGTCGGGGACGAAGCACACTTCCTGGCTGTCGGGCTTGTCGTGGATCGACAGGCCCAGGTCGCGCGCGATGGCGCGTACGCCCGCCTTGTCGGCCATCTCGCCGATGGGCAGCAGCATTCGTGGCAAAGCCGACCGCGCCACGGCGAACAGCGCGTAGGACTGATCCTTGCCGCCGGCTCGCCCGCGCGCGATGGCGGCGCGCCCGTCAGCGTGCACGATTCGTGCGTGGTGCCCCGTGGCCACGAACGCCACGCCGAGCTGGTCCGCCCGCTCAAGCAGGCGGCCGAACTTGATCTGCGAGTTGCAGTGGATGCATGGGTTGGGCGTGCGGCCGAGGGCGTACTGATGCAGGAAGTCGTCGATGATGGGGGCGAACACGTCCTCGAAGTTCAGCACGAACAGATCGATGCCCAACGCGTCGGCTACGCGGCGAGCATCGGCGGCGTCGGTGGGGGAGCAGCATCCGCGCACGGCCTCGCCGCCGCGCCCGGCCGAACCGAGGCACATGAACACGCCGGTGACGGCGTAGCCCTGGTCGAGCAGCAGCTTGGCCGCGACGGAAGAATCCACCCCGCCGCTCATGGCCAGCAGCACGTTGTTGCGAGAGTCGCTCATCGCCTGCCATTCTACCGCCTGGCGAGCGGGATTATTAGCCGCTGACGAGAGTAGCCGGGGGGAGAGAGTAGCCGGTAGCCCGTAGCCAGTAGCCAGGGGGGAGAGCCTCACGCAGTGTTCCTAATCGCAGCCACGAAACACGCTGCTCGGCTACGCCGGTACACTGGCTACCGGCTACTGGCTACCGCCCCTACGGGCTACTGGCTACGGGCTACTCGTGCCGATAAGCTAATGACTGCTACTTGGAGTGACTGCCATTACTGAAACATCCACTACTGAGCGAAATTGCCCGCGCTGCAAACAGCCGGCGGGCCAGGATCTGGAATTCTGCAAGCGTTGCGGCGCGAAGATCGGCGATCACCGCCACGTGCCGTGGTGGCACGTGCACCGGCGGCTGTACGACTGGACTCTGGCGTGGGCGTACAAGCCCTCCGCCGCGGTGGCGCTGTTCGTGATGGCCTTTGTCGAGAGCAGTTGTTTCCCGATTCCGCCGGACGTGCTGCTGATGCCGCTGGTGCTGGGCAACACGCGGCGATGGCTGCGATACGCGACGATCTGCACGCTGGGCAGCCTGCTCGGCGGCATGGCGGGCTTTGGGATCGGGATGTTCCTGTGGGTCCAGGTCGGCAATTTCTTCGAGCGCCACGTGCCGGGCTTTGAACCCGACAAGATCGCCCTCGTCGACGGCCAATCGGTTCAGGGCCATCTGGATCGTTCTGCACTGGCCGTCAAAGGCGTCACCAGCGTCGAGGCTGCGTACCCGCTGACCTATGACGGCGGCAAAGGCCGGTTGGCACGGGAGCAGGTCAAGGAAGTGTCGGTTAACCCCTTCTCACGCGTGGGCAAGCTTTACGAACAGTACGACTTCTGGATCGTGTTCATCGCCGCCTTCACGCCAATCCCGTACAAGGTCATCACGATCACAGCCGGGGTGTTCAAGATCAGCTTCATGCTGTTTATCATCGCCTCATTCATCGGCCGCGCGGGGCGGGTCTACATGGTGGCCGGGATGATGCGGCTGTTCGGCCCGCGCATCACGCCGTTTATCGACAAGTACTTCAACTGGCTGGCGCTGCTGTTCACGGCGCTTCTGATCGGCGGGTTCGTGGCGATCAAGCACCTGTCGTAGGCTTTTTATTAGCCGCTGAGGTCGCCCAGGACGCTGAGGGGGGATAGAGATAAAACAACTTCCGGCAGGCCGCAATGCCTGACCGGAAGTTTTGTTTTTACCCACTCTTTCCTCAGCGTCCTCAGCGACCTCAGCGGCTAACTATCTTCGCTTCGCCAGGACCGTGCTCTCGTACTTCTTGACCTGCTTCATCCAGTTGGGCCAGGTCGGGACGTTTCGGCTGGCGCACCAGTAGTCCCAGACCGCCCCCAGCGGCAGGGTCTTTGACTCTTCCAGCAATGCCAGGCGGGTGGTGAAGTCGCCGGCATTCTCGGCTTTGCGCAGCTCGGCGATGGGCTCGAGCAGGGCGGCCAGCAGGGCCTTGAACATGCTGCGAGCGCCGATGGCCCAGGCGGCCACGCGGTTGATGCTGGCGTCGAAATAGTCCAGGCCGATGTGTACGCGGTCGAGCCAGTTGCCCCGCACCAGTTCCTGGGCGGTGGCCGTCAGCTCGTCAGAGACGATCACGACGTGGTCGCTGTCCCATCGCACGCCGCGGCTGACGTGCAGCAGCACACCCGGGACGAACTGCAGGACCGCTGAGAGCTTGTCGGCGATAGTCTCGGTGGGGTGGAAGTGTCCGCTGTCCAGGCACAGCAGCTTGCCCTTGGCCGCAGCGTAACCCATGTAGAACTCGTGCGAGCCCACGACGTACGACTCGCTGCCGATGCCGAACAGCTTGCTCTCGACGGCGTCGAGATTGTGCGGGCCCAGGTCCTCGGCAAACACCGCGTCCAGCGACTCCCGCAGCCGCCGCCGCGGGGCCAGTCGATCCACCGGGATGTCCTTGTACCCGTCGGGGATCCAGACGTTCGTCACGCACGGGCGGCCCAGCGCCTTGCCGGCGGCAGCGCCGATCTGGCGGCAGGCGATCCCGTGCTCGATCCAGAACTGGCGGATGCCCTTGTCGGGGTGGGCCAGCGTAAAACCGTCAGCCGCTTTGGGGTGCGAGAAGAATGACGGGTTGAAGTCCATGCCGATCTTGCGGCGCTTGGCCCAGTCGATCCAGCCCTTGAAGTGCTCGGGGGCCAGGGCGTTGCGGTCGACCTTCTTGCCGCCGGTCTCGGCGTAGAGGGCGTGCAGGTTGAGCCGGGTCGGGCCCGGGATCAGGCTCATAGCCTGCTCGAGGTCGCTGCGAAGCTGCTCGGGCGTGCGGGCCTTGCCCGGATAGTTGCCCGTAGCCGCCAGCCCGCCATCGAGCGCCGCGCCGGTGTTCTCAAACCCGCCGACATCGTCGCCCTGCCAGCAGTGGAGGCTGACAGGAATCGTCGCCAGCGTATCGAGGGCGGCTTCAACATCTACGCCCATCGCCGCGTACCGATCCTTAGCCACCGCAAACGCCCGTTCGATCAGCTTGTCTTTAGCCATGAGACCCTCAGGTTGGAGTTAGCCAATGCGAGGATAGTAGGATATCCGACATGCGATATTCAATATCCAATTGAACAAACCCCCGCACAGAATAAACGACTTGGCCAAAATGCGGACACGAATGTCACGAATGAAACGAATGAGATTAGAGAAGCGTTGATTATTTTTCTCTTCAAGGCTCCATTCGAATTTCTATTGGTGTCATTCGTGTTCTCTTGGGTCGCGGAAAGGTCAAAAAGCAGCGGGAGCAGGAATGGCTTCCTGCTCCCGCTGAATGTCAGCCTTTTGCGTTGGGGCTGGGGGTTACTCTTGTTCTTCGGCTTCCTTCTCTCGGTGGGTCTTGAGAATGTTGTCGCCGATTTCGCCCAAGAGGCCGCCTTCGCCGGCCAGGCCGCCGCGGCGGCGGACTGGTTCGCCGGTCTGTTCGGCCGGAGTGCCGCCTTCTTCGCCCTGGCCGCCCCACTGGGCGCGCTTGAGGCTCAGGCGGATCTTGCGATCCTCGCCGTCGACGCTGAGGATCTTGACCTCGACCTCGTCGCCGATCTTGACGATATCCTTGGGGCTATCGACCTTCTGGTCCGACAGCTCGGAAATATGCAGCAGGCCTTCCAGGTCGTCCTCGAGCTCGACGAACGCGCCGAAGTTGGTCAGCTTGGTGATGGTGCCCTTGACGACCTGGCCGGGCAGGTAATGCTCGGGGATCGTCCGCAGCCACGGATCCTCGGTGAGCTGCTTGATGCCCAGCGAGACGCGCATCTTCTCTTCGTCCACGGCCAGCACCACGCACTGCACCTCGTCGCCCTTCTTGAGCATCTCGGAGGGGTGCGATATCTTCTTGGTCCAGCTCATGTCCGAAATATGCAGCATGCCGTCGATGCCCGGCTCGATCTCGATGAACGCGCCGAACGTCGTGAGGCTGCGCACCGTGCCGGTGATGACGGTTCCCGG
>JAJFVE010000194.1 GCA_021371965.1 Planctomycetaceae bacterium | reverse complement strand
CGGCGACACGACGGGCCAGAGCTACGGCGTCGCGTTCGACATCGGCACGACGACGGTCGTCGGCTCGCTGCTGGACCTCAACAGCGGGGAGGAACTGGCCCTGGCGTCGGACATCAACCCGCAGGTCACCTTCGGCGACGATGTGCTGTCGCGCATCCAGCACGGCGGCACCAGCGCTAAAGGCCTGGGCGAAATTCACGATATCATCATTGCCAAGGTCAATGACCTGCTCGCGCAGCTCTGCCGCGACGCCGGCGTGTCGGCCCAGAACGTGTACGAGGTGACGTTCGCCGGCAACACGACCATGGAGCACCTGCTCTGCGGAATCGACCCCACGCCGCTGGGGGCGGTGCCCTTCGTGCCCGTTCACGGGCGCGGGCTCACGCTGGGCGCCTCGGCGCTGGGTTTGCACGTGCACCCCAACGCCGCGGCGTATGTCTTTCCGATCATCGGCGGGTTCGTCGGCGGCGACACCGTCGCCGGGCTGGTGGCGACCGAACTGGCCGACCAGCACGGCCCGGTCATGATGGTCGACATCGGCACCAACGGCGAGATCGTGCTGGCCGTCGACGGCAAGCTGTGGGCGGCGTCGACAGCCGCCGGCCCGGCGTTTGAAGGCGCCCGCATTTCCTGCGGGATGCGCGCCAGCGGCGGGGCCATCGAGAAGATCGTCTTCGACGGCGACGTGCACGTCAGCGTCATCGGCAACGTCGAGCCCATCGGCATCTGCGGCAGCGCCCTGGTCGACGTGGCCGCCGACCTGCTGCGATCGGGCATCATCACGCCCGAGGGCCGCATGCTCTGCGGCGACGAATTGCCCGCCGGCCTGCCCCCCGCCATAGCCGCCCGCGTTCAGACCGGCGAGAATGGCCAGGCGCGGTTCCTGCTGGCGGCCAACGGCAACGGCGGCGTGAATATCACCCAGCGCGACATCCGCGAGCTGCAACTGGCCACCGGCGCTATCCGCGCCGGCATCACCATCCTGCTTCAGCAGGCCGGCCTGACGGCAAGAGACTTGCGCCAGGTGCTGATGGCCGGCGGGTTCGGCAGCTTCATCCGCCGCAGCAACGCCCAGCGCATCGGCCTGCTGCCGACGGAGATCCACCGCGAGAAGATCCTCTACGTCGGCAACGCCTCGCTCAACGGCGCCAAGTGGGCCTTGGTGAGCACGGCCGCTCGCAACCGCGCCGAAGACCTCGCCCGCCGCGCCAAGCATGTCCAGCTCTCCGAAGACATGAACTTCCAAATGCTCTTCGCCGAGTGCATGATTTTTCCGGAGAACTAGTAGGCAGTAGCCAGTAGCCTGTAGCCCGTATGAAAAGACTTTCCTGGCTACTGGCTACTGGTTACTGGCTACTACGCCGTTGAAATCATCCGTTGCAGCGCGATGCGGGCATCGGCGGCGATGGCCGGGTCGACGGTCACGCGGTTTCGCAGCTCGCCTTGGGCCAATCCGTCGAGCACCCAGAGCAGGTGGGGCAGGTCGATCTGGGCCATCTGCACGCACATCGCGGCGGCAGGGGCCAGGGTGCGGATGAAGCAGTCGTTGCGCCTGGCGGCAAGGCGGTTGACAAGGTTGCTCTCGGTGCCGATGGCCCAGGAACTGCCGGCCGGGGCGGCTGAAACGATCTTGATGATCTGCTCGGTGCTGCCGGCGTCGTCGGCCAATTCCACCACCTCGCGGCGGCACTCGGGGTGCACGATAACGCGAATGCCCGGATGTGCCGCCCGTACGTCCTTGATGTGCTGGGCGCGGAAGAGCTGGTGCACGTAACACGCGCCCTTCCAGAGGATGAACGTCGCCCGCTGAATCGCGGCAGTGTCCAGCCCGCCTCCATGCTTGAGCGGGTCGTACACGGCCCAGCCGTCCGGGCCGTAGCCCAGCGCTGTAGCGGTGTTGGCGGCCAGGTGCTGGTCGGGGATCGCCAGGATCTTGCCGGCCCCGGCACCGCCCTGATCCGTCGGGCGCAGCGCCCACTCAAAGATGCCTCGCACGTTGCTGGAGGTGCAGCATGCCCCGCCGCAGCGGCCGGTGAGGGCCTTGATGGCGGCGGTAGAGTTCACGTACGTGATCGGGATGATCCTGGCCTTGCCGCTGGCGGCGGTGAGTTCCTCCATCGCCTCCGCGACGGCGGGCTCTTCGGCCATTGCGGCCATCGCGCAGCCTGCCCGCATGTTGGGCAGCAGCACCGCCTGCTGGGGCGCCGAGAGGATGTCGGCCGACTCGGCCATGAAGTGTACGCCGCAGAAGACGATGAACTTCGCCCGCGTCTGCGAGGCGGCCTGCTGGGAGAGCTTGAGGCTGTCGCCGACGAAATCGGCGAACTGGATGATCTCATCGCGCTGGTAATGATGGCCGAGAATGCACAGATCGGCGCCCAGCTCGCTCTTGCGGGCGGCGATGCGGGCGGCCAACTCATCGGCGGGGAGTTGGCTGTATGTCGGGGGCAAATCCTGCTGAACTATCATGCTTTCATCCTACCCCAACGGCTTGGCCGGCGGCGACTTTTTGCGCAGGCGGCCTAGCATTTCATCGAGTTCGGGCATGCGCAGGAGCTTGGCCGCCAAGTACAGCACGGCTGTGCCCACCGTCACGCCCGCGATCGTTGCAAGCCAAGGCCGATCCAGATGCCACGCCCGCAGCGCCCAGAGCAAGGCCTCGATCGCCGCGACCATGATGGCGGTGGCCAGCACGCTCTTGGCGATGCTCAGGGCCAGTTGCCGGTCGCCGAAAGAGCCGATGCGCCGTCGCAGCGCCGCGGCGAGCAAGATGACCGTCAGGGAGGTCGTCAGCGATATGGACAACCCGAACGAAGCCGGCCCCAACTGCGGTATCCAGATCAGCATGGCCATCAGGCTCAGCACGCTGAAAGTCGTCAGGACAACGGCGATCTTCAACGGCGTGCGATAATCCTTGAGAGCGTAGAACGCGCGGATCAGGATCACATAGACGCAGTTGGCCCAGATCCCAAGGCAGTAGTATTTGAGGACCCAGGCCGCACGCAGGGCATCGTCGTGGGTGAACTTGGCGCGGCGGAACAAGAAAATGATGATGGGATCGGCCAGAACGAATAACCCCGCTCCGGCCGCCAGGCCTTCCAGCAGCGACAGCCGGATCGCGCGGTTGACGCTTTCCTGCAGGGCGGGCATGTCGTTGCGGCTGGCGTAGCGGCTTAGCAGCGGAAAGATCGTCGTCGCCAGCGACATGGCCAGCACACCCATGGGCAATTGGTACAACTGACGCGCGGTGTCTATGCGGGCCACGTCGCCTTCGTCCAGCGGTTTGACGATGTGCCAGCCGAAAAGATTCAGTTCCGGCGAACCGGGCGTGGCGGCCATGACCCATCCCAGCACCAGTTGGAGAAGTTCACAAAACTGAAGAAAGCCCAGCCCCATCAGCGCCGGCGCTACCAGTCGCAGGACGACTTTGATGCCCGGTTCAAGCGGGCGCAGGCGGAGAACGAGTCCCAGCCCGCTCCGCTTGAGCAGCCAGATGATCCCCAGCAACTGCACGAGCCCTGCCAAAGGTACGGAGGTGGAAACCAGTAGCAGCGACGAGGGCGTGGAACTGATCCACTTCAGGGCCGCAATGGCGGCGGCAATCTGGAACAGATTCAAGATTATCGGAGCAAAGGCGGGATAGACAAAGTGCCCGCGGCAATTCAATGCCGCCGCCGCCAGCGCCAGCAGGCAGACGCTGATCATGAAGGGCAGCATGATCAAGGTCATCGTCAGCAGTAGTCGCAGATCCGTCGCCTGCCATGAAACCCAGACCCAGATGACTAACCCCGAGGCGATCACCACCGCCAGCGTCGAGAGCACCACTGCGGCCAGGGCAATGAGATTGCTCAAGAGCAGGCGGGCTTTCTCCAGTCCGCTCTTTTCAGCAGTTTCAGAAAAGACGGGAATAAGCGCTGCCGAAAGGGCGCCTTCGCCGAAGAGGCGGCGGAAGAGGTTGGGCACGCCAAAGGCCACGCGAAAGGCGCTAGTGACGCGATTAGCGCCCAGGGCGGTGATGGCCATATTGCGAAAAAGCCCGCTGATGCGCGAGAGAATCGTCAGGGCGGCCACGATCTTGGCGGCCCCGAAAAAATGCTCGCGCTCGCGATGATGCTCTTTCTGATGCTCGTTCACGGGAGGGGATTATGCGTCATCGCCGCAGCGGATGCCACGGCAAAAGACTGGTAATCGGTAGCCAGTAGCCGGTAGTCAGTGAGAAAAGGGTGCCATGGCACCCGGGGCGGAAACTCAGGAGGCCAGCGCGGCCACTTCCGCCAGGGTGATGTCGCTGAGGCGGGCGACGACGCGGTCGGCGGCCCTCAGGCGGTCTTGCGGATACGAGGTGGCCACGGCGAGGGTCTTGTTCCCGGCAGCCTGGGCGGCCTCGATCCCGGCGGGGGAGTCTTCTATCACCACCGTGCGCTGCGGATGAAGCGTGCGGCCGTGCTTTTCGCAGAGCTTCCGCAGCGCCTGGACGTAGCCTTCGGGGTCGGGCTTTCCGGCGGCGACCATTTCGGCCGAGATAATCAGGTCGAAGCAGTCCAGCACGCCGACGGTGCGGGCGGCGAGGGTGATCTCGTCCATCAATCCGCCGGAGCAGATGGCCAGGGGCAGCTTGGCCGCCGCGGCCGCGCGGATCAGCTCCACCGCCCCGGGAAGCGGCTGGATCGACTGGGCGTAGATTGACTGCACGATGCGCGTCTTGGCGGCCGTGAGCTCGGCGATCTGCTTTTGCGAGACGCGTCGGGCGTTGTCGGCCGCCACGGCCGCGAAGCAGTCATGGTCGTCGAAACCGAGGTACTTGCCGTAGTAGTCTCGGGTAGACAGGGACAGCCCGACATCGCGCAGCACGCGGCGAAACGCCTCGAGGTGCACCGGTTCGCTGTCGACCACCACGCCGTCAAAATCGAAGATCAAAGCATCCACATCGCTCTCCCGGATCGATAAGACGCCAAGAGTACCCGCAGGCAGACGCGCAGTAAAGAAGGGGATTTACCACAGGGGCACAGAGTTCTCAGAGGAAGAAACAAGACGGGGAAGAATGAGTTTGTCGCTGAGTCGCCTCCAGGGGCGATGGTTATCTTGTTGTTTATCTCTGTGCCCTCTGAGCCTCTGTGGTAATCCCCTAAAGCTCAGAATCTGACGATTCCAGCGGTTTGGCGGGGGCCGCGATCGTGACGCGGGTTTGTCCGAGGCGGGAGTCGATGCTGAGGGTTCCGTCGACGGCCTCGGCGTTTTCGCGCAGCGAGATCAGGCCCAGTCCGGCGCCGACCTTCTTGGGGTCGAATCCTTTTCCGTCGTCGGTGATACTCAAGGTGACGCCGGCCCCGTCATGTTCGAGCGTGAAGAGCAGGTGCGTGGCGCCGCTGTGGCGCAGGGCGTTGTTGGCGGCTTCCTGGGCGGCGCGGAACAGGGCGATCTCGACGTCGGGGTCGAACCTCAGCCACTGGGTCTGCGGCGTGTCGATGACCGTTGCGGCCATGCCCGCAGCCGTGCACTGGCGGGCCAACTCGCGAAGCCCCGAGCCCAGCCCCAACGACTGCAGCGTCGGGGGATAGAGACCGTGGCAGAGATTCCGCACCTCGCGCACCAGGGCGGTGCACTGCTGGACAGCCGCGGACAGGTCGCGCAGCGCCGCGGGGCCCAGCGTCTGGCCGGCGGTGTTGGCGACGTTGTGCAGCATCAGTTGCAGGGCCACCAGCGACTGGCTGATCGAGTCGTGCAGCTCGACGGCGATGTGGCGTCGTTCGGCCTCGCGGGCATGCATCAGTTTTTGCCGGGCGGCCTGCAGGGCCTTCTGAGCCTGTTTGCGGTCGGTGATGTCGATCATCCCGATCATGGCGCGCTGCCAGGTCTTTTCGCATCCGGGAACCACCGCCACGTGCAGCACGATCTCCTTGGTCTTGCCGCCCAGGGTGCGATTGGTGGCGTCGGTGTGGAAGGAATGAACGCCTTGAATGAGGCTGATGATTTCCTCGCGGAAGACCGTGAAGGAACTGTCGGTGAAGACCTTGTCGAGGTTGCCCAGCAGGACCTCTTTGCTGGGGGCGTCGAAAATACTCAAGGTGGCGGCATTGACGTCGACGATGCGCACCAGTGACGCGCAGTGCCGGACGGCCTGGCCGTTGCGGCGCAGATACGCGGGCAGATCTTCCACGCCCGAGGCCTCGAGCGAATCGAGATACTCGCGCACGGCTGAGAAATCCTCTTCCCACAGCGACGTGGGCGAGTTCTCGAACAAGCTGTGATACCGCCGCTCGCTGTCGCGGAGGCGCTGCTCGGACTCCTTGCGGTGGGTCACGTCCTGCAAGATGCCCGTGACGGCGACGACGCGCCCGCCCGAATCGCATGCGGCGACGGAGGAATCCTGCATCCACAGCACGCTGCCGTCGCCGGCGATCATGCGATACTCGACGAGGGGGGGGCTGGCCTTGGACAAGATGGCGTGGAAGCGGCTCAGGACCATCGCCCGGTCGCCGGGATAGATGAACTGCTGGAAGTCCAGGCCCACGACTGTCCGCTCGTCGTAGCCGAAGCGGGCCACCTGCGGGCTGGCGTAGACGACTCGGCCCTCGATATCCAGGCGGTAGAAGATGGCGTCGACGTTTTCGGCCAGCACGCGCAGGCGCTGTTCGCTCTGGCGCAGGGCCTCGCTGACGCGGGCGCGGGCCAGGGCGCCGCCGATCTGGCTGGCGATGGCCTCGACGGCGCTGACGGTCTGGGGCGAGACCGTATCGTGGTGGTGCGAGCCCAGGTTCAGGCTGGCGACGACCACGTCCTGGTGCCAGATCGGGACGATCACCGCGGAGAATAATCCTTCATTGAGCCAGACTGCGTCAGGTATCTTGCCGGGAATGTTCTCGATCACGACGGTCCGCCCCCCCGCGATCGCCGACATCCCGGGATGCGTGGAATCGATGTGGGTGATCGACTGGACGAACTCCTCGCCCAGGCCGCGATGCACCGCCAGATCGGCGCAGCATCGAGCGGCGTTAATGGTGTAGATGCCCCCGCTGTCGAGCCCGTCGACCTGAAGCGCCGCCTGCAGCGAAACCGTCAGCACGCCATCGACGCTCTGCTCGCCGCCCAGCGCCGCGGCCAGGTTGCGCTGCAGGTACAACAGACCCTCGGCCTGGCGGCGGCTGAGGATCTCCGCTTCCATCAGCAGATTGCCCTCTCGCAACTGCGCGGTCTGCTGGCCTACCAGGCGGCGCACCTCCTGCGAGCGCCCCAGCGCCGAGAGCAGGTAGTATGAAATCGACAGGCTGATCACCAGCCCCAGGCCCAATACCGCCCAAGGGGTGTAGTGCGGCCGGTCGGCAATGTAGTTCTGGGTGGCGACGCTCCGCAGCCGCCACTGCCTTCCTCCGACGTCGAAATATTGCTCATGGACCAGAGAACTCAGCGGGCCAGGCCGTTCGGAGGAGGGGCGGTAGCGCCCCAGTTGCCGCGGCGGCTCGTCCGCCATCTTGTCGGTGAGGGTGATTTCCACGCCCGTTCGCAGCTCGGTTGCGAATGCCAACTGGATCAGGTCCGGCAGATGGATCTGGGCGACGGCGAACCCGGCGAGGTTTTCACGGCGGCCGGAAGCGGCGAGGGCCTTATTGCCCTGTTTATAAACAGGCACCACCGCCAGCAGCGATTCGCTCTGGAGATCGTATGAAGCCAGCACCGGCGAGGCGAGGGCGTCGGCATAATCCATCGCCAG
Organism: Planctomycetaceae bacterium; assembly: GCA_021371965.1. The sequence goes on along the minus strand of JAJFVE010000194.1, from coordinate 58,905 downwards.
GCGCAGTTCGGGGCGGCTGTACAGGTCGTCGCCGGGATGCAACTTGGCGCCGGCGGGCAGGAGATACAGAATCGGGTATTGTCGAAGGCTTGCCGGATCGGGCGCCGATGCCGGCGCCGAGGCTGCCTGCATTGGCGTGATGCGGTAAGGCGGCTTCAGGTTCTGCCAGAGGCTTCGGCCTCGGGTCTCAATGGCGGAGCGGTTGGAGGCATCCACCTGTGGCGTCCAGGCCAGGGCGCGAAAGCACGTGTCGCGATTGAGCAGATGCTGAGCGAACACGGTGAATTCGTTTACCTCGACCTCCTCAGAGCACTCGTACAGCGCCGCCAGGTCCTGCACTTTACACAACAGCGAGTTGACCGTTCGCGACAACTCGGCGCACCGCTCCTGCCCCTCCAGGGCGAATTGCTGCTCCAGGCGCTGCTGCTGCGCCAGGCGCAACTGGAAGAACATCGCTGCCGACAAGGCCACTCCCACGGCCAGCGCAGCGACCGCGACCCAGTAATGCGTGCGTTTCTCCGGCTGGAATGACCGGTCGTGGGGTTGTTGGGGCGAGTCGTTCATATCCGTAACTGCCTATTCTACTACGAATTATTCTTCCTGTGTACTTGACAACGAAGTTCGTCATTTTAGAATAGGGGCCAATGGGCTTGGGTCGGGGCTTCATTTTTTTTAGAGCCGAAAGTGGGTGACGTATGGTGGATGGCAAAATAGGCGTCTTCTTCGCCGACGATCACGCTATGATCCGCGAAGGGCTCGTTGAATTGGTCAACCGCCATAGCGACCTGACTGTCGTTGGCCAATGCGGCGACGGCATGGGCGTGCTCGAGCAGGTCGGCAAGGTCAAACCGGACGTGGCTGTTCTCGACATCACCATGCCCGGACTCAACGGCCTGGACTGCTGCCGCGAGTTGACCCGCCGCGACAAGAACCTGGGCGTGCTGATCCTGACCATTCACGAGGATGAGGAATTCATCGCCCGCGCCATCGAGTACGGCGCCAGTGGGTACGTGCTGAAAGAATCGGCAGCCGACCAGCTCGTCGAGGCCATCCGCGCCGTCGGGCGGGGCGAGCTGTACCTGGGCCCGGGCATTCCCCGGTCGGTGCTGGACCGCGTGGCCAACGGAGGCGAAGACGCCTACGACCTGCTGACCACCCGCGAACGCCAGGTGCTGCAACTGATCGCAGAGGGCAAGACCAATCGCCAGGTAGCCGAGGCGCTGAAACTGGCCGTCAAGACCGTCGATACGCACCGCATGCGCCTGATGCACAAACTCAACATCCACGACCAGACCACGCTGGTGAAGTTCGCCGTCCGCAAGGGCCTGGTCTCGCTGGACTGACCGTATCCCCTCAGTTCCAGGGGGAAAGTCGCGGCGGAGGCCCGGATACCGTACCGGCACGACGTTTCCCTCCCATGACTGAGGCATTACCGGCCCCGTGATTTCGCGGTTGCAAAAGACCGCGGGCATCTTTAGATTAAGGCTGAAGACATTCATGCGCCGGCTTGGACTGGCGGACCCTGCGGTGGGCTGCAGATGCCCCGGCGCGCTAAGGACGCACGACGTGACCACAAGCTCCTGGCAAGTCCAGAAGAAGGCGCGGGAGTTCGTGGCCGTCGCCACGGTCGAAGAGCGGATGCTGCTGGTGCTCAAGCGAGAATTATACCAGGGCAGTTGGGACGAAATGACCGCCGACCTGCAAGCGCGACTGGAAGGGCGGCCTTATATCTTCAAGCTCGCCCATCGTATCGGCGAAGACCTCGAGCGGATCGCGCGGCTGAGGCAGTGGGAGACGCTTCACGAGGTAGACCTGAGCGACTATGTGTCGCTCGACAATGTGCGGTGAGCGCCCGAGGCGCCCCCGGCAGCCCCGCCTGCCGGAAAAGGCGCGTGTGCCATCGGCGGGGCAGGAGCAATCCATGCGTGGGATCATGAAACTCGGTGTGATGCTCGTGGCAGCCGCGATGGCGGCGCAGGCGGCGCAGTCGGCCGTCACGTCCGGGACCTCAAAGCCCGTCGCTCCGCGCAAGGCCCCCGACGGCTCCGGCAAAGCGGTGCTGAGCGGCGACGTGCTGGCCAAGGCCGACCTGGCGTACTACTGGAAGTTCCGCCTCGACCTTGACGCCGGCGAGCGCATCGAACGCGTCTGGCGCATCGATGAGCTGATGTACTGCCTGACTAACCAGCGCAAGCTCATCGCCGTCGACGCCCGCCGCGGCCTGCCCGCCTGGGCCCAGATCATCGGCACCAAGGAAACCATCTTCGAGCCCGTCCACGCCGACGCCGTGACGCTTCGCCCCAGCCGCGCGGGCATGAAAGAAATGCTCCAGCCCAAGGCCATGCCCCCCGTCGAGGCGTACAACGCCGCCTTCATCAATACCCTCAGCACCGTCACGGTCATCAACCGCTCCAGCGGCAAGCTCGTCAAGATCATTCCGCTGACCTTCTCCTCCAACGCCGGCGGCGAGACCGACGGGACGTATTTTTACGGTGCGTCGACGGCCGGCAATTACTACGCCGTCCGGATGAACGCCGAAGTCGACTCCTGGGAGATGTCCACCAGCGACATGATCAGCGCCCCGGTGCGGCTGCTGGAAGGCACGGTCTTCGTGGGCAGCAAGGACAAGACGCTGACGGCCGCAGTGGGCGCCAGCCAGCGCAAGCGCAAATGGATCCGGGCCTTTGACGCCCCAATCACGGCGCCGTTTGTCGTCGACCGCCGCGGGATTTTCCTGGGAACGCAGGACGGGCGCATCCACATCATCGACCGCGCCAACGGCGAGCGGATGAAGGTGCCCGATGTCGAGACCAAGGCCTTCAAGGATTGGGGACCGGTCATCACCAAGGGCGAGATCGTCGACCCCATCCAGGTCGGCGCCTCCAGCATCTTCCAGTATGTCCGCAAGGACGCGTTCTACGCCATCGGGATCGACAGCGCCAAACCGCGATGGACCAACCCCGACGGGCGTTCGGTAGCCGCAATCTTCGGCACGACGCTGGCGCTGCTGGACAAGAACAACGTCCTGCTGATGGTCCACGAGAGCGATGGCAAGATCCAGGCCAGCCTGCCCATGACCGGCTGGGACCTGGTCGTGCCCAATACGCAGATCGAGGCGATCTACGCTGCATCGAGCGACGGCACGGTCTGTTGCATTCGCCGCAAGAGCGCCCCGGCCCTGACCGACAAGATGCTCAACCCCAACCCGGTCCCCGGCGAGAAGAAATAATCGGGTGGCACAGCCTTACCAGGCTGTGCGGCACCGGCTGGAAAGCCTGTGCCACCCACGGAAAGGAAGGAACCGAACCGTGCATGATCAGAAGATCCGCCGTGCGCTGCTGAGCGTTTACGACAAGACCGGCATCGAGGCCTTCGCCAAGGCCCTGGTCGAGCGGGGCATCGAGATCATCTCCTCCGGCGGCACGGCCAAGGCTCTGCGGCAGGCGGGCGTGCCTGTGCGGTTCGTGCAGGAGTGGACGGGCTTTCCCGAGATGCTCGGCCACCGGGTCGTCACGCTGCACCCCAAGGTTCATGGGGCCATCCTCGCCAACCGCGACGACCCGCAGCACAAAGCCGACATCGAAAAGTATGGCCTCGAACCGCTCGACCTGGTCTGCGTGAGCCTGTACCCCTTTGAAGACGCCATCGCCAAGCCCGGCGCAACGCTGGCCGACGCCATCGAGATGATCGACATCGGTGGGCCGACGCTCATCCGCGCCTCGGCCAAGAACCACAAGTACGTCACGGTGGTGACCGAGCCGGCGCAGTACGAGCAGGTGCTGGCCGAGATGACCGCCAAGGACGGGGCCGTCTCGTTTGAGCTGCGACAGAAGTTCGCCCTCAAGGCCTTCGCCCTCACGTGCCACTACGACAGCATCATCAGCGCCTACCTGCGCCAGCAGACCGGCGAGCAGTTCCCCGACCGCATGGGCTTTTCCTTCACCAAGACCGCCGACCTGCGCTACGGCGAGAACGCCCACCAGAAGGCCGCGTTCTACGTCTCGCCGGACGCCTCCGAGCCCTGCGTCGCGCGGGCGAAGCTGCTGGGCGGCAAGAGCATCAGCTACAACAACTACTTCGACGCCAACGGCGCCATCGAACTGGTCAAGGAGTTCGACAAGCCTGCCGTGGCGATCATCAAGCACGCCAACCCCGCCGGCTGCGCGTGCGATGACAATCTCGTCGAGGCGTACCGCAAGGCGTACTACGGCGACGTCAATGCCGCGATGGGCGGTATCATTGCCGTCAACCGACCGGTGAGCGAAGAGCTCGCCACGGCCGTCGTCGAAACGTACAAGCGCTGGGGCAAAGACAGCGGGGCCGGCGGGTTCTTCGCCGAGATCATCATCGCCCCGTCGTTCGAAGGGCGCAGCCTCGAGATCATCCAGAGCCGCGAAGGCTGGGGTCAGGACGTGCGACTGCTGGCCACAGGCCCGCTGACGGGCCGGCGCAACGCCGAGAAGTACATCAAGTACGTCGTCGGCGGGGCGATCATCCAGGACCGCGACCTGGTGGGCCTCAACGAGCAGGACTGGAAGGTCGTCACCAAGCGCCAGCCCACGCCCGCCGAGATGGACGACCTGCGATTTGCCTGGCTGGTGTGCAAGCACGTCAAGAGCAACGCCATTGTGCTGGCCAAAGACCGCGCGCTGCTGGGCGCCGGCGCCGGCCAGATGTCGCGCGTGAACTCGGCGCGATTGGCCGGAATGATCGCCGCCCAGTACGGCGGCGGGGGCAAGGTCGAGACGGCCGGCTGTGTCCTAGCCAGCGACGCGTTCTTCCCCTTCCCCGACAGCCTGGACTGGGCCCGCGACGCCGGCGCCACAGCCGTGATCGAACCCGGCGGCGGCAAGAAAGACGAAGACGTAATCGCCCGAGCCGACGAACTAGGCCTGGCGATGGTCTTCACCCAGACGCGACATTTCAACCACTGATTCCGCTGGGGAAGAAGAAGCCGACGACGAGGACGAGGACGACGACGAGGACGATAAAGACGTCAATTCCCGTCTCGTTAGCGGCGGGGCTTGCCCCGCGCGTTGGGCATTGTGATCGTCTTGAGAAACATCACACTCAGTCGCCGTCCACAGCCTAGAAGGAAATTAACAGCAAGTCAATTTTGCCGCAGCTTGTGCGTTGGGCATGCTATAGAGTTTTGAGGCCGATCGTGATCCGTTCGCAAAGGAGCGTCGAGATGCCCTCACACGTTGAGTCTCCTCCAATGAACCGCCGCCGGTTTCTGCAGTCGGTTGCCGCCGGGGCGGCGGCTTCGGTTTTGCCGTGGGGGTCTCTGATGGGCGAGACGTCGGCCGCCCCGGCGCGGCGGCCTAACATCCTGCTGATCGTGGCGGACGATCTGGGCTATGGCGAGCTGAGCTGCCAGGGGTGCAAGGACATCCCCACGCCGCACATCGATTCGATCGCGGCCGCGGGCGTGCGGTTCACGCAGGGGTACGTCTCGGCGCCACTGTGCAGTCCGTCGCGGGCCGGTCTGGCGACGGGGCGATACCAGCAGCGGTTCGGCCACGAGTTCAATCCCGGCCATGAGGCAGCGGCGGGTTTTGGCCTGCCGCGCAGCGAGACCATGCTCTCCGAGCGGCTCAAGGGCATGGGCTACGCCACGGGCATGGTCGGCAAGTGGCACCTGGGGTTCAAGGAGGGGCTGACGCCCACGCATCGGGGGTTCGACGAGTTCTTCGGGTTCCTGGCCGGAGCGCATCCGTATATACCCGGACAGGGCGCGGCGATCCTTCGCGGCGAGAAGCCCATCGTCGAAAAGGAATATCTCACCGATGCCTTCGCCCGCGAGGCGACGGCCTTTATCGACAACCACCACGACCATCCGTTCTTCCTGTACGTGCCTTTCAACGCCGTGCACTCACCGCTGCAGTCGGTGCAAAAATACATGGCGCGATTCCCCAACCTCAAGGACAAGCGCCGCATCTACGCCGGCATGACGGCCGCGATGGACGACGCCGTCGGGGCGATGCTGGGGCGGCTTCGGAAGCACTCGCTGGAAGAGGACACGCTGGTCTTCTTCATCAGCGACAACGGCGGGCCCACGCCCCACACGACATCGAGCAACGTCCCGCTGCGCGGGTTCAAGGGGCACGTGTGGGAAGGCGGCATCCGCCTGCCGTTCATGATGCAGTGGAAGAATCACCTGCCCGCCGGAGCGGTTTGTCGCGAACCGGCGATCTCGCTGGACATTCATCCCACGGCCGTGGCGGCGGCGGGAAAGGCCATCGACCCGGCGTGGAAGCTCGACGGGGTGAACCTGCTGCCGTATCTCAAAGGCGAGAACGCGGCGGCCCCGCACGAGACGCTCTACTGGCGCATGGGCGATAACAAGTACGCCGTGCGCCACGGCGACTGGAAGATGCTCATCGAGGAGGGGCATCCCGCCCCGGGGCTGTTCAACCTGGCCAAGGACATCGGCGAGAAGAACGACCTGTCGGCCGACAAGCCCGCCAAGCTCAAAGAGCTCCAGGGTCTTTACCGCGCCTGGGACGCGCAACTGGCCAAGCCGCGCTGGGCGGCCGGGCGCCGCAAGGCCCGCAAGACGCTCTGATATCCGGAACATCAAATCAAGAGAGGGGTTTATTCTGGCGGTGAGGGGGTGTATCCTCAGTGTAACTTTTTGGGCTCGGGCCCGAATCCTTACTGAAGGAGCTTGCTCATGCGATTGTCAGGAATGTCCAAACCCGTCTTGCATGCCGTCGCGGCGGTAAGTGTCGTCGCGATGATCGTATCGGTGCTGTCGGCGCAGTCGGCGGCCGATACCAGCGGGCGCAAGCGCGTGCCCAAGGCGTACCTGGCGGTTTTCATGAACGGCTATGGCGGCGACGCGATGCCGGCCGACAACGCCCAGTTCGAGAAGATGATCGTGGCCATCAGCAAGGACGGGCACTTTAACGCCATCATGTGCCAGTATTCCCCCCAGCGCGAGGAAATCTGCAAGAAGCACAATGTGTACATGGTCGTCGATCTGCTGGCGTACCCGCACGTGTATAAGAATGTGCCCGAGTGCGAGGCGCTGCTCAAGAAGCTCCAGGACAGCACGACCGTGGCGGCGTACCACCTGTGGTCCGACCGGTTCGGCAAGCAGGGCGCCGGGCGCGCCCGCGACATCGACAATGTCCACAAGTGGGACCCCAACCACGCCACCTGGTGCGGCACGTACACCGGCGAAGGCATCCGGTATCTGGGCAAGAGCGACCTGGTGGGCAACTACGACTTCTCGTGGCAGCGCGGGCCGCACAAGAACTACACCAACCTGATGGCCCAGTGGCGCGTCGCCAAGCCCAACGACACCCGCCTGAGCCGCTACTGCGGGGCGACGGTCGGGCAGGTCGGCAAGGGCAACTTCAACCGCCTGCTGTACATCCAGACCACCTCGATCGCCTTCGGGCTGCGGGCGGCTACCTGGCACATCGCCTCGGGCATCTTTGACTTCAACACCTGCCAGTTCAACGAGGCCGGCAAAGAACTGGCCAAGATGAACGCGTGGATCGAGCCGATGCGCGAAGAGATCGCCAAGATCGGCCTGCCCGACGCCATCTACTCGACACCCTGGACCAAGAACCAGAACAACGAGCCCGTCGAGGGCAAGGACGTCATGCCTCCGGCCATGGGCGACGCCAATAAGGTCCCCGCCGACTTCTGGCTGCAGCCCAAGAGCGGCGAGTTCCTGATGACCGTCTCGAAGTACAACTACACCGACAAGGATGTAGTCTTCCTGGCCAACCACAACGCCTATGCCGAGCAGGACGTCAAGATCAAGACGACCAAGTCGTCCAAGCCCAAGCTGTTCAACCGCGCCACGGGCAAGTATGAAGACCTGCCCCTGGCCGACGGCGTGTTCAGCCTCAAGCTCGAGCCCGGCGGCGGCGCGATCGTCCTGTTTGAGTAGCTCCGTTAATGAGACTGTGATTAAAGCGCGGTGGAGCAGGGGCGACCTGCTCCGCCGTTTGCGTTCCTGGGCGCCAAGGCGGCCGTTTCGCAGCCGCCATGACACTCGATTTCTGTGCTGCTGCTTAATAAGGACGAAACTCATGAAGACTTCCGTTCTGGCTGTGGTGAGTGCGATTCTGCTGTCGGCCTCGATTTTGCCTGCCGAGCCGGCTGCCCTGCCGACGACGCCGAACAAGCGCGTGCCCAAGGAATACCTGGCGATTTTCATCAACGGCTACGCTGCCGACGCTCTGCCCAAGGACCCGGCGCAGTTCGAGAAGCTGCTGCTGGCGCTGAAGAACGAAGGGCACTTCAACGCGGTGCTGGCGCAGTATTCGCCCCAGCGCGAAGAGCTCTGCAAGAAGCACGGGATGTACCTGTTCGTCGACCTGCTGGCGTATCCGCACGTGTACAACAATCCCAAGGAGTGTGAGGAGCTGCTCAAGAAGCTCCAGGATAGCCCGACCATCGGCGGCTATCACGTGTGGTCCGACCGGTTCGGCGCGATGGGCGCCGGGCGCGCCCGCGACATCGACCACGTCCACAAGTGGGACCCCAACCACGGCGCCTTCAGCGGCACCTACAACGGAGCGGGCCTGGGTTTTCTGGCCAAGGCGACCTTCGTCAGCAACTACGACTTCCACTGGAAGCGAGGCCCGGACAAAAACTTCCGCAACCTGATGGGCCAGTGGAACGCCGCCCGCCCGCATGACGGCCGCCTCGGCCGCTACTGCACCACCGACGCCGGGCTGGCGGGCAAGGGCAACTACAATCGCCTGCTGCACACGCAGACGACCTCGATCGCCTGCGGGTTGCGGGCGGCGATGTGGCACATCGGCTCGCGCATCATGAACATGGGCAGCTTCCAGTTCAACGGGTACGGCAAGGACCTGGCCAAGGTGAACGAGTACATCGCCCCGATGCGCGGCGAGATCGCCAAGATCGGCCTGCCCTACGCCATCTACTCTACGCCCTGGACGAAGAACTACAACAACCAGGACGTCCCCCAGCCCGCCACGGGCAAGGCCATGCCTCCGGGCCTGGAGAAGAATGCCATTCCCGCCGACTTCTGGCTGCAGGCCCAGGCCGGTGAGTTCGTCATGGGCGTCTCGAAATACAGCTACACCGACAAGGACGTGGTCTTCATCACCAACCACAACGCCTACGCCGGCCAGGACGTCAAGGTCAAGCTGACCAAGGCCTCCGTCAAGCCCAAGCTGTTTAGCCGCAGCACGGGCAAGTACGAAGACCTGCCGCTGGCCGATGGCGCCTTCACTCTCAAGCTCGATGCCGCCGGGGCGGCCATCGTGCTGTTTGAATAACGTGACGGCTGCAACTACGCCTTCTTGACCAACCGGCGCAGGTCCGTCGCGTCGGCCAGGGCGTATCCGTGCGAGTCGTTGTTGAAATACGCAAAGACGTCCAGGCCCTGGGCGAGGTACTCCTGCACGTGCTTGGCCTGTTGGCGAAGATGTGCAGCAGTGTACTTGCCCCCGGCCGGGCCGTGGAAACGCAGGTATACCCAGTCGCTGGTGACCATGCGGGCGTGGTCGGCGATCTGGTCGTGGATGCACAGCGCGGCCTTGTGCCGCCGCAGGGTCTGGTAGACTTCGTCGCATAGCCACGTGGGGTTGCGAAACTCCAGCGCCCACCGCTGCGACCGCGGGGCCTCGGTCAGAAACTCCTCCAGCCGCTCGACGTTGACCTCGAACTGCGGGGCAAGCTGCACCAGGATCGGTCCCAGGAACTCCCCCAGCCGCCCCGCGCGCTCCATGAACAGGCCGATCGTGGCGGCGGGCTCCTTGAGCCGCTTGATGTGGCTGCCGTAGCGGCTGAACTTGAGCGTGTAGACGAATCCCTGCGGCGCCTTGTCGTGCCAGTGATCGAACGTGCTCTCCTGCGGCAGATGGTAGAACGTGTTGTTGACCTCGACGGTGTCGAAGTGCTGCGCGTAATGCTCGAACCATCGGCTCTTGGGCAGGTCCTTCGGATAGAAGATCTCCGTCCAGTGGTCGTACTGCCAGCCGGAAGTGCCGACGCGGAATTCCCCTTTGCCTTCGCTCACAGGGTATTTTAGCGTGTCGCGGGCGGGGCGGATGCCACGCACAACTCCGTTGTGCGTGTCCCTGGCCTTCAGCAACAGTGGCGGGTCAGACGGGGCGCCGACGGTCATGGCCCTCCTTGACGTTCAGCTTGATGAAGGGAAGTGCCATCAATGTGCAAACACATGCGAGAGTCGTAAGCCTCCCAAGTTTGGAAAGGCACTGGCGTCATTGCCGGCGCGTGGGCATAATTCTGCGCATACATTCCAAGGAAGGGCACCCGTATGACCCCGCCGCAAGCCGCCATCGAGAGCGAGTTCCTGCCGGAGAACTGGAAGAAGTCCATCGTCGACACCGATGGCCGCTGGATCGACGTGCCCGACTCGCGGACGTGGGGACTAGAATAGTCCTTTGGGAGCGTGCCATGATGGTCTCGGTGTTCTTCATGATCTTCTCGCTGTTGTACCTGGGGATGCAGTCTTACATGGTCATGCGCGTCTGGCGGGCGTTTCCGCAGTGGGGGGCGTGGCGGTGGGCGCTGGTGGTTTGGGGCGTGCTGATGCTGGCGATCATCTGGATCGAGCTTGGCTACCGCGCGCGGCCGTGGGCGACGAAGCTGGGGCCCGTTGCCAACGTGGCGTACTGCTGGATGGTCGTTCTGTTCTGGTTTCTGGTTGCCGGGCTGATGGGCGACCTGTGGAACGGCGTCTTCAAGTTCGGCGGCATCTGGCTGCCGGTGGCCCGGCGGCTGGTGATCTCGCCGCCGGTGCTGACGCTGTCTGTGCTGGCGCTGGTGGCGGCGTGCCTGGTCTGGTCGATCATCGAGGCGCGGCACGTGAGGCTGGTGCGCCAGGATTTTGGTCTAACCGCACCGGCCGGCGAGCGCAGCGGCACTGTGGCCGCCCCACGAAACGAAGCCGCCCCCGCTGTAGCAGTTGCCCCGCCTGCCGCAACCGACTCGCCGCGTCGTATCCGCATCGTGCAGATCAGCGACCTGCACCTGACCGGCTATACCGGTCGCGCGCATTTCGCCGACCTGGTGCGCCGCATTGACGAACTCAAGCCTGATTTGCTCGCGGCCACCGGCGACATAATCGACGCGCCGGCCTCGGAGCTGACGGAGCTTTCGGCGATGCTGGCAGGCCTGAATCCGCCGCTGGGCAAGCTGGCCGTCACGGGCAACCACGAGTATTACACCGGCCTGCGCGAGGCGGTGCGGTTTCACCAAGACGCCGGCTTCAAGCTGCTGCGACAAGAGTGGGTCAACGTGGGCGGCCTGCACGTCGCCGGCGTGGACGACCCGACTTTCTTCCGCAGCGGCGACGACGTGCGGGCCGGCGAGGCCGAAGTGCTCGCCGCCGCCCGAGGCCCCGCCGTGCTGCTGCTCAAGCACCGCCCGACGGTGCAGGCCGCATCGACCGGAAAGTGTCGCCTGCAACTCAGCGGCCACACGCATGGCGGACAGATCTTCCCGTTCTACTTCCTGTCCAAGCTGGTCAACCCCAACATCAGCGGCCGCTACAGCCTGCCCGGCGGCAGCGAACTGTACGTCAATCGCGGCGCCGGAACCTGGGGCCCGCCCCTGCGCTTGCTGGCGCCGCCTGAGATCGCGCTGATCGAGCTGGCGTTCTAGATTCACCGCTGAGGTCGCAGAGGGCGCAGAGAAGCCATAGAGATAGAAACAGGGAAAGTGGTTTCTTCCTTCCAATGCCTCTGCGGTCTCTGCGATCTCTGCGGTGAACTATTTCCTCGGACCCGCGGCGGACAGGTCGAAAGGCTCGAAGCCGATCTTTAGCGCTGGCGAGTCGGCGGCCAGGGTGAAGTCGCGGGCGGTGGCGTTGGCGAACTTTGGATCGGCGACGATGGAGCGGCCGTCCATGTGTCGCTCCTGCCACTGGGCCAGGTTGTACTTCATGAACTCGATGTCCTTGCCGCCGTGCCAGTAGAGGTTCGAGTCCCACAGCAGGCCGAAGTTGGGCCAGTCGGGATCGAAGAACAGCTTACCCTGGTCCCAGACGACGATGTTGCGGCGGAAGAGGATCGGATTGGGCATCCACTCGCCGGCCGGCGTCGGGTCGCCGTAGCGGCTGAGCTGCCCGCGCCGCCCATAGGCGAAGATGTTGTTCTGGATGATGTCGCCGAAGACGTTGAAGTTCACGCAGATGCCCCCGCCGTCGCAGTCGTAGGCGATGTTGTTCTCGACGGTAATGCCCGCGCACGAGTTATCCAGGATGATCCCGCAGCCGTTGGGCACGTGGGGGATGTCCGGCCAGCCCGCCACGTCATGGATCAGGTTGTTGCGGAAGCACGTGCCCGGCTGAATGCCCAGCGCGTAGATCGCCGCGTGGCTGCCCAGCAGCTTGCTGCCGATGTGGTGGCAGTGGTTGAGCTCGACGATGTTGTCGCGGGCGGCTGTCTCCGTCCAGTACGACCACGCCCAGCCCACCGACACCGCCCAGTGATAGTCCCCCTGCACATCGTTGTGCGCAACGAGATTCTCGCTGGAGTGGCCGATCCAGATTGCCGCGGCGCCCAGGTACACCAGCGAGCCCTGGCCGACGGTGTTGTCGGTGATGGTCGTGCGACAGGTGAGCTCCGCGGGTGAGGCGGGGTTTGTCGGCCTGCCCGCGCGGATGGCGCCGCTGCCCAGGTCGTAGAGCGAATTGCCCACCACAGCGTTGTCTTTGCATCCGGCGGCCAGTTCGATGCCCCAGCCGCCCAGGTGCGCCAGTTCGCAGTTGCGGAAGCTGCATTGCTCGATGCCGGCTACGACGATGGCCGCGGGGGCCTGGATCTCCGCCTGGGGCACGCCGAAGCCCTGCGGCGGCATGGTCCACGCGGCGTGCTGGAACGACAGGCCTTCAAAACGCAGGTGCCGCACGCAGTTGCCCTTGGCCCAGTCGCCGTCGATTCGCACCAGCGTTTCCAGAACCGGCGCGACAACCTCGGCCGTGGCGGGGTCTTCACCGGCCAGCGGCAGGTATGTCAGCACGCCGCCGGCGCGATCGAGATACCACGAGCCCGGAGCCTTGAGAGCCTCAGCGATGTTCTCGACGTAGTACCCGGTCGTCCAGTTCAGCGCCCGCCAGCCCGGCCCGGTAAAATGCACGACGCCGTCTTTGGCGTCGACACTCTCGATGTGCAGGCGCGAGTCGGTCCAGATCTGGCAGACGACGACCTCGACGTCCGAGAGATTCTTCCAGTCGCCCTTGATGTCGCCGCTGCGGAAGCGGAAGGCCTGGCGATTCTCGGCGCAGTCGATGTTCTTGACCTCGGCAGCGTTGAACGGCTCGATTGGCAGAAGCCCCTCGGACGGCCAGCGCGTGCGGTCGGCCCGGCGGCCGTTGACGAAGAGCTGCGTGAAGTACCACGCCCCGCTTCTGGCCTGGGGCAGCTCGACCGTCCAGGCGCCGGCGGCCGTCTTCTTCCACCCCGTGATGCGCCGCCCGCCGCTGATGACCGGCCGCGCGCCCGGCACGCCGCGATACGTGACGGCCGAGGCCTCGTCGCGCCCGCCATCCTGCGGTTCCAGCGTCAGCGGTTCGCTGAGCGAGTAGAGCCCCTGGGCGATCTGCACCTCGACGGCTCCGCTTGTGCCTGCGGCGCGGAGGCGTCGCACGACGTCGCGGGCAGCCGGCAACGATGCCAGCGGCCCGTCCGTGCGGTCGGCGTTGGGTTGGCTCAGCAGCCCCGTCCAGGCATCGCGGCCCTGGGGCGACACGTAAAGGCGAGTGGGTTGGGTATTCATGGATGCCCATGATAGTGCACGAGCCCAGGAATGGAAGACCGCAGTGCCGCCGATCGGCGCCGGTCTCAAAGACCTTGGCAGTGCGGCCACGCAGGGGTATGCTTCAGAACCCGCAGCGAGTTGTCCGGTTTAAGTATGCAGCCGACCTGGGGGCCGGAGCGAGATCGTGAAGACGTCTTTGCCATTAGCCTTTGCGGCGCTGGTGATGTTGTCGCTTGCCTCGGCTGCATCGGGCCAGGCCGACGTGAGGCCGCAGCGGCCGAGCCTCGACATGATGCCCGCCGCGTGGTACCAGTTTCCTGTCGCATGGAAGGCCACGTGGGACGAGACGCTCGAGGCCAACAAAGATGCCTTGGCGCCGGCGGCCGTCAAGGATCCCGCCCTGGCGGCGATGGCGCAGAACATCGTCCAGTATCGCAAGGTCTGGCTGCTCGAGGCGATGCTGGGCCGCTTCGCTGCCGACCGCGCCAACTGCATCAAGGGGCACGCCGAGCTCGCCGAGGCCTGGCAGCGCGTCGGGCTGCAATATGCCCGGAGCTGGTGGGGGCTCAAGCTGCTGACGGACTACGGCGACGACGCCGAGGCCGTCAAGAAAGGCTACCAGCTTGCCTTGGGCTGGGGCTGGGGCCAGTACATCCACTGGGGCACGTGGGTCTACGCCATACAGCCTGAGTGTCGCGACTACGCCTGGTTGATCGACGACATCATCGCCAAGAACCGCAGCGGCAAACTGCCCGACGACCATCCCGCCGTAACCATGGCCTATTCTTACCAGAGCTGGCTGACAAGCGATCTGCTGCGATACGACGAATTTCACCCGTTTCTGGCGACGTTGCGGGCCAAGGGGGCGCGCGTGCCGAGCTATCAGCAGGAGGCCCTGGACCTGCTGCAGCGATTCGGGCACATCCCGCCGGAAAAAGACGCCGCCGCAAAGCCCGCCGCCGAGAGCGACCTGGGCACGGCCTCGATCATCGACGCCGACGGCAGCATCCGCGACCTGCGGCCGGACTTCGAGGTCCAGACGCGATGGGACCTGCTGTACAAGAACGGCCCGCTCGCTCCGGGCAGCAGCGAGGCGCTGGCCGTCGAGGACGTGCAGAAGGTGCTGGACCTGATCGTCAACTCGCTGGCGCATCTCAAGAACGGCAACCGCTACGCGCCATTCTGGACCGTAGTGGACCGGCGGCTGCGCGAACTGCCCGCCCAGCGCCTGGCGCCGCTGCGCGAGTCGCACGAACGCATGGGCAAGAGCGTCGCGCAGGCGGCCGTGATGGCGGCCGACAAGCACATGCTCCTGCGCGCGTTCAGCCAGTACCCGTTCTCGGCGTCGATCCACCGCGCGATGGTGGACCTGGCCGAGGCGGAACTGCCCACCGGACGCACGCAATGGGCCATGGCCGCGTACGAGGATGTCATCGCCCACGCGTCTGATCCGCAGATTGCCGCCCAGGCCCGCGCGGGGCTGTGGCTGGCGCTGTCGCAAAGCCGCCTCTACCGCAGCCGCCTGGTGAAGGCGATGGCGGCTGTGGGCGACGACGTGCAGATGCCCTGGCGCGGGCAGACGGTCGCTGCGGCGCAGATCAAGCGCGAGCTGCTGACCGAGCCGCGGGCGGTTACCTCAGCGGCGGCGGTCGCCAAGCCCGCCCCGGCCACGCTGGCGCAACTGCCGCGTCGGAAGATCGCCCTGCCCGGCGATTGGCCGGCGCTGTACTTCGACCTGGGCGGCCCGCACATGGCCTGGGGCGTGCGCAACCCCTGGCCGGTTCCGGCGGTGGAGTTTTCGCCCGACGCCACGATCGTCGCCTGCGCCCGGGCGGTGGCGCGTTTCGACGCCGCGGCCGACTCTGACCAGCCCGCCTGGACCCGCACCCCGCCGGACCTGGCGCGGGGCAGTTGGCCTTTCAACATCAGCGTATCGCGAGCCCACGGCATGGGCGACTCGACGTTTCACCCCTTCTTCATGCAGCGCAGCCCCGTGCGCATCACGTCGGCCGCCAACGCCTCGCGCGGCGCGCGATACTATCTCATGGACACCGCCGCTCCGCCGGTGGTCACGGCTGTGGACGTCCGCAGCGGCAAGGTGCTCTGGAGCACGCAGGGCAAGACCGGCTGGAAGGGCCTCACGCCGTTGACGCATCCGGCGGCGGCTGAGGGGCGCGTGTACGTGCTGGCCGGGCCCGAGACCGTCGAGCGGCTGGCGGCGCTGGGCTTCAACGACGAGATCCGCGTCGTGCAGCAACTCGTCTGCCTTGACGGGGCCGACGGCGAGATGATCTGGCGCCGCCCGGTCGGGTGGGCGCCCAACAGTTCGATCGACCTGGCCCGCGGCGGCGGGGCGGTGACGATTCACGAAGGCAGCATCTACAGCGCGACGAACATGGGTGTGCTGTCCCGCTGCGACGCGCAGGACGGCTTGACCGAGTGGGTGGCGCGCTACCCGGCGGCGCGGCAGTACTCCAACGTGCTGTCGATGAACTGTGCTCGCGAAGGCAGTTCGCCGCTGGTGATCGGCGAGCGGGTGCTGCTGGCCCCGCGCGACCACTCGGGCATGCTGGCCTTCCGCCGCGACAAGGGCGACCTGCTCTGGGAGAGCGTGCTGGTGCCCTCGGACAAGCTGGTGGGCGCAGCAGGCTCGGTCGTCATCGGCGCCAACACCACGTGGCTGACCGGCCTGGACATCGAGACCGGCAAGCAGCTCTGGGTGCGCGAGTTTCCGGCCGGGATCGCCTCGCAGGCGGCGATCCTGAACAACGAGAGCGTGGTGGTCGTCTCGGCTGGGAGGGCGCTGCGGCTGGCCGCCGCCACGGGCAAAACGCTGGAAGAGCTGGACCTCCAGGGCGCAGCGGGGGCCGAGTTCGTCATCGGCCCAGACGGCACGCTGGCCGAGGTGGCGCCGGCCCCGGTGGCGGGGGCCAAAGGCCCGGCCACGGTCGGCCTGCCGCTGCAACTGCCGCTCAAGAAGGTGTGGTCGCTGGCATGCGACAGCCCGGTGCTGGCGCTGCCGGACGGGGCCGACGCCTCGACAGAGTCTATCGGCCTGCTGACGCAGCGGCGTATTGGTTTGATCAGGACGCGCCCCAACTGGGAGCTCACCTGGCAGCGCCTGCTGACGAATCGCCCGGTGACGATCGCCCTGGCGGGCCAGCGCCTGCTGGCGGCGCGGCTATGGACGCTTGACGCATACGACTCCGCCGGCAAAGGCCAGTGGTCGATGCAGCTTCCCAATATTCCCGCCACCATAGGCGGCGACGATAGGCTCATTTACTCCCTGCCCTCCGGCGGCAACGGCGGCAGCTCGCTGTATGCCGGCGCCGATGCGGCCGTGGGGAAGGTGCTCTGGCATTATTCGCTGAACTGGAGCGCGCAGTTCGGGGCCGGGACGTTCGCCCATGCCTTTCGCCGCGGGGGCGACGGATCGGCGACGCTCAACAGCGTGGTCAACGGCCCGGGCGTTGTTTGCGAAGTGGTGCAGGATCCCGCCAGCGGCAAGATCGTTTCGCATCGGCCCATCTGCCCGCCCAACACCTGGGCCTGGGGCGAGTACACGTACGACGAGGCCGGCATCGGCTGGATCGGCTCGGACAAGCGCATCCGCGCGGTGGGTTTGACGGGCGAGGGCCTGCTGACGCAAGGCTGGGCGCGCGAGGTCGAGTTCAAGTATTTCCGCCCCCTGGTGAATGTGCGTCGCGAGGGCGTCTACCTGCGCCTGACTCAGAATCTGCTGCGATATGATCCGGCCACCCGGGCGGAGGTCACGTACGACCTGGCGCCGGGCGAGCAGGCGCCCAACCGCATGGTGCTGGAGTTCCGCAAACTGGGCGAGCGGCTGCTGGTGGTCTCGGGCGACAACGTTCGCGGCGCCGACGGGGGCGTCTTTGCGGACATCTTCGACTACACCAGCGGCCGGCGGCTGGCCCATCAGACCCTGCCCGACGTGCGGTGCTGCGTCAGTATCTTCAGCCGCAATGTGGCCAGTGGATTCGACACCCGCGCGATCATCCTGGACGGCTCGATCGTCATTACCGACACCGAAGGCGTCTACATCTTCGCCCACCCCGCCGTCGCGGCGAGCTCATAAAGCGGCAACCGCTACGGCAGCGGAAGAACGCGCACTTCGATGTCCTTTACGTCGGCCAGCAGTCGCTTCACTTCGGCGGGGTCGCTCTTGCCTTGGTGGTAGGGGTAGAGGATTCTGGGCTTGAAGGCCCGCGCGGCGTCGGCTGCGGCCGCGGGGGTCATCGTGTAGGGCAGGTTGATGGGCAGGAAGGCGATGTCGATATTCTTCAGCGCCCTCATCTCCGGGGTGGCCTCGGTGTCGCCGGCCACGTAAACCCGCTTGTCGGCGAAGGTCAGGACGTAGCCGTTGTCCTTGCGGTCCCTAGGATGGTACTTCTGCCGGTCCGGACTGAGATTGTACGCCGCCACGGCCTCGACCGCGATGTCCAGCACCTGCCGGGTCTGGCCGGGCTCGATGGCCTGGCCGAACCCCGCCTTCCTGGCGGCCGCGGCGCTGGCGTAGATGACGGTCTGGTCCTTCTTGATCTGCTCGATGACCTTGGGGTTCAGATGGTCTTGATGTTCATGGGTGATGAAGATGGCGTCGGCCTTGGGCATCTTCGTACAGTCGGCCTCGCCGGAGGGGTCCACGTAATACTGCTTGCCCTTGAACTCCAGCCGGACGGCCGAGTGGTTGATCGGCTGAACGATCAGGTCTCCCTGGGACGTCTTCTCCACGGCGATATTCCTTTCCGGCGGGGCGGCGGCCCCCTGCGCAGCCAACGCCGCAGCCGACAACAGCGCCAGAGTGAACATGAAGATCTTCATGGGGATTTTTCCAGAGCACATCCATGGAGGGACCTTGCCAGTGGATGCCACTCATATTCTATGCCGAAGATCCGCGAGGGTCTATGTCTGCAGAACGCTCACGCAGGCAGCGCATTGGGTTCGAGATGAGCGGTCGGCATACAAAAGCCGGTTACCGTCCGAGCATCAGCATCGCCACGCCGGCCACGGCCACGAGGGCGCCGATCCAGGCGCGGGCGGAGATTTTCTCGCGGTAGAGCACGATCACGAAGGGCAGGATCAGCACCGGCGCTACGGCCATCAGCGTCGTCGCCACGCCGGCCTTGGTGTTCTTGGCCGCAAGCAATTGCAGGCCTACGCCCAGGAATGGCCCCGTCAGAGCGCCGAACGTCAGCAGCGCCATCGCCCGGGTATGGCGCACGGCGGCGAAGATGTTCTTCCAACGCCGCAGCGCCGTGATGAGCAGCGCAAAGCAGATGACGGCCGCGATCAATCGGATGTGCGCCGAGGCGAAGGGATTGAAGTTCTCGACGTTCATCCCGATCTTTGACAGCACCACGCCGCCGGCCTGGCCCAGCGCCCCGCCCAGGGCCAGCAGCGAGCCGATCAGCAGGCGCCTGTGAGAAGAAGGCGGCGCTTCGTCGGGGACCGTGCCGTCTCCGGCGGGGGTGGCCGGCTCGGGAGCGGCCTCGCGACGCTCCAGCACCACCCACGCCACGCCCGCCAGCGTGATGGCCATGCCGATCCAGTCCCAGCGGCAGAGCTCCTCGCCCAGTGCCGGCTGCGCCATCAGGGCCGTCATCGGCGGCACCAGCGAGCAGATCAGCAGGCTCAGCCGCGGGCCGATCAGCAGGAACGAGCGGAACAGGCACAGGTCGCCGAAGAAGAACCCCACCACGCCCGAGACGCTCAGCCACCCCCACGTGTCGCCCGTTGCATCCGTCGGCAGCGGGTGGCCGCGGAAGATCAACCCCGTCAGCGTGAAGAACACGAACGCCACCAGCAGCCGCAGCAGGTTGACCGATATCGAGCCGATGTGCCTGCCCGCGGCCGTAAACGCCAGCGAGCACAACACCCACATCAGCGCCGTGACCAGCGCGGCGATCTCACCGACATAAGCCATCGAAAGCATGGGGCAAGAGCATACCGCAGGTTTCAGCTTTCAGCTATCAGCTTTCAGACAGACTTGCTGGGGCATCTTCCTGATAGCTGTCAGCTGATAGCTGAAAGCTTATGGCTGGAAAGAGGGCCCTTGCCCCGCTATCATCTGCGACTTCTTTGCGAGGACATCATGGCATCATACAAGCTCAACATCGCGACGATCCGCTCCTGCCCGCCGGTCAAGGATGTGCTTAAGGCCCTTGATGATTACGGCCTGCCCGAGAACGAGCCTTACGGCGTGCTGAGCACCTCCTCCAGCGAGACGGCTGTCTTTGCCACCATCGCCCGCCGCACGCACCAGGCGGTGCAGCGCCTCCAGACCGAGACGCGCGAGCTGACCAGCACCGAGGTCGAGAAGGTCGCCGTGTATCCCTTTGCCATCAAGCCCAAGAGCCACGTGCTCGAGGTCTACGCCGGCTCGGCGGCGGCCGTGAAGTACATCGAGGAGTTCATGGCCGGCGCGCTGGGCATCGCCGTGGCCACCGAACCGATCGAACTGGACATCCCGGCGGCGATCAATAAGCTCGTGGCCGACACGCAGCGGTTCGTCCTCAAGTCGCTGCGGGTTGAAGATTACGCCCACAACTCGTACATGGCCGGCCCGTACGCCCCCAAGTTCCTCGACTCGGTGCACGGGATGGAGTTCCTGGAAGAATACTCTCAGACGGTGACCAGCGCCGGCGTCCGCTTCGCCGGCCCGACCGGCCGCGTGACCGTCACGCTCAAAGCCCAAGCCGCCTTCAGCTACTCCTGCAACGAAGACGACCAGAGCGAAGTGCAGTCGATCTTGCGCAAGCTGCTGTAATAGCCGCTGAGGTCGCTGGGGACGCTGAGGAAATACCCCAGACCCAGATGCTCGCCCTGGCCACCCGCCTCGAAGGTGTGATGTCCGGGGATGCCCTGCCGGGAAATCGGATGTGGGTTGTTTGATACTGACTCTGGAGCGCCCTACAGTTTTGTGAAGCCTGGAGCAGACCCTAGTGCCTCAACGGGTTTGCTGGAAAGGAGAGGCATCATGAAGCTCTTGGCAATAGCATTGGCCGTTTTCTCGCTGGCAGCCCTGGCAGGCTGTCGCGAGCAGGCGACCGTCACGAGCGAGGCCAAATCGCTGACCTTGAAGGCGCCCCACGACGTCACGATAATCCGCGGCGAGACGGCGAAACTCACGATCGAACTGGTTCGAGAGAACTTTGCCGATCCGGTGAAGATCAAGTTCGGGAACCTGCCTGACGCGGTCAAGGTGGTCGGCGCGGGCGGCACAACGGTAGCCATCGGTCCGGTCCACGTAGATATCGGCCACGAGCCGCCGGCCATCACGGGCGACCGGGAGACCTACACGCTGGAGGCCGGCGCCGACGCGCCCCTGGTCAGCGACACCAAGGTCCTGGTGTCGGCGAAGGGCCCGGACGATAAACCTGTCACCGTGTCCTTTGCCCTGACCGTAAAGGCCAAGCCATAGGTTAAATCGGGACGAGGCCCCCGTTGCAGGGGGGGATAGGGGCAGAATCCAAACCCGCGGCCGGCGACAGTCAAGGCCGTTGAATTAAATATCTGATCTTTATTCCTTTATTTCTATTTCTTTTTGGCGCGAAGCTTCTTTGCGCCTGCGACTGCCATGCAGCCGCCCATAAGCATCACCAGAACGAACAGCCCGACGTTCCCGATGTTGCCAGCAAAACCTCCGGATGTGATTGATACGCCTATGATAATGACTGCCACGCTGAACAATGCCAGGATCAACCCAGAGACCAGCAGAACATACGGCACCGATGCCGGCAACGCCGGCTGGTACTGGCAGCCACAATCCTTGCAGATGCGGTCGCGCATGGCAGTGAAGGCTGCCATGCCTTTGGGCTGGGCAAGGCGGTCAGTCCCTTTGGGTGCCAATCGCCATCGCTTGGAGCCGCACTTGGGGCAACCTTTCACAGGCGCCGCTGGCTGATCGGCAGACTGCTGGACCTGCGCTTGCGGGGAGGCCGCGGCAGCTGGCGAAGGAATGACAATGGGCTCGCCGCACTTGGGACATTTGCCGTGCTTGCCGGCCTTATCGTCACTGATGTGCAGCCAGACCAAGCACGCGGGGCATTTGATGGTGATCATTCTTGTTTTCCCATTTTGAACAGCCGCGAAAATTATAAGTCAAAACCCTACCAACGAACAATAACCCCTCTTTTTGTTTGCATTGCCCCGGGCTCCAGATATCCTCCAGTGTCGAGACGTTTCAATGACAGGGAGACGGGTATGATTTCGTTCAAATGTGCGTGCGGGCGCAGCATAAAAGCCAAAGATCAGCTTGCCGGCAAGATGGCCAAGTGTCCTCACTGCGGACAAGTTCTGACGATCCCGGCTGGTCAGGTCCAGGCGCCCGTGCCGCAAGTTCCTGCGGCGGCGATTCCCATGGCGCGCCCCGCCCCGGTGCAAGGCGAGGGCTCCCAGGTGGCATACGAGGTCTTCTTCGGCTTCAACGAAAAATACAACCAAGGCCGTGGCAAGGCCATTCAGTACCGCGGCGAGTTGGCTATTGGCCCCGACAGCGTCTGCATTTCCGGCGCCCCTCGCAAAATGTCGATGGGTAACGCGGCGTTCATCGGAGGATTGGCCGGAGTCGTCGCTTTGAAGATTGCAGAGTCTCTGGCAGACAAGCATGCCTTTGAGATCCCGCGAGAGAGCCTGAGCGGGTACTGCGACAGCCGGCGGGGAATCATCAGCCTGCAATATGAAAAGGACCTCTGGGTGGCGGTGCGATGCGATTATAAGCCCAAAGCCAATTTTCCCCTGCTGTGCGAAGCTCTCGCAGAGTTTACCGCCAAGCCGCTGAAAAAGGCAGATCTGCCGGGTCTGGTGCAATATGAAATCTCTCCGTGGGTATTCTTCCTGATCGTCGCCGGCGGCGGCAGTATAGTCGGTCTGTTGGTGAAACTGCTCTACTTCTGAGACCTATTGGGCGAGAAGCCCTGGGCGTCTTTGTTGCGCGCGATTTCGGTAGTGGCGGCTTCACCAAGCATCGTGAAGATGAGCTCCAGATCATTCATGTGGTCGCGAAGGTTCTCGTGCTTGAGACCTTTAAGCTGTTTGTACTGCGACGGGGTCAGACCAAAGGTGGCCTTGGATATCTCCGCGGTGAGGATGGCAGACTCGTCATGCTCCGAGATGCCCCGCTTGCGCCACTCGTCCGTCAGTTCATCCCGGACGGCGATGCCGCGAACACGCTTCTCAATCCAATCCTGCGGATAGCCTTTCTGGCGATAGAGCTCACGCATTCTCTGCTGGGCCAGCTCGGGGTTCTCAATCTCCTGCACGCGCTCGTAGCCCACTTGAGCCAGCCAGCGTTTGAAGGGCTCGGCCTTGGGACTGGGGATGGACTGGATGATACGAAATGCGGCTTCCGTGTTGACGCAATCTGTTTTGTAAGATTTGCCATCAGCAGAAGTTAGTTTCAGTTGTACACAAAGTGTGGACAACTGAACGTGGCTGTCCGCTTTCTCCCTCGCCTTCATCATGTTCCAGTAATTGCGAGGATTATCACTCTCAGTGAGAGCGGCAATGATGTCTATCACCGAGAAGTACCACTGGTTGTCGAGCCAGATTCGGCGGATCCGTCTGGACCCGAAAACGACGATCTTGCCTTGCGCTTCTTGGGGCTGTTCTTCAGTCATGCCGATCCCATTCGCGACTGTCTGCAAGTTGATCCCGACGCTCCTGTCAATACCCGATGGGCACGGCGGATGCAAGAAGCACTGGCGAATGTCTGCCTCCAGGCGTTGATATTCGCGCCGGCGGCCGCTATTTCTGATCCGGCTGGGCCATTTTGAGTTGGTCGCGGTAGTAGATGGACATCATCCAGTCGGCGAGGCGCGGCGAGAGGGCGGCGATGCAGCTCAGGAGCTTGCCGCCGGCCGTGATGACCATCTCGGGCTTGTGTTTGCCGGTGACGGCCACGATCTTCCTGGCGGCCACCGCGGCGGGCATGCGTTTCATGCGGCGGAAGAACTCAGACTTGCCGCGGTCGGGGCTTCCGACGACATGCTCGGAAAACTCCGTCTCGATCAGGCCCGGGCAGACGCTGGTGACATGCACGCCATGCGGGCGCAGTTCCACGCGAAGCGCATCGGTCAGGCCGCAGATGGCGAACTTGCTGGCGCTGTAGGCCCCGTAAAACGGCGAGCCGCGCTTGCCCAGCACCGACGAGATGTTGAAGATGTGCCCGCTGCCCTGGGCGATCATGATCGGCGCGACGGCCTTGCAGCCGTAGAAGACGCCGAAGAAGTTCACGTCGAAGATCTCGCGAAGCTCGCGCGTGTCGATCTCGTGCACGCGGGCGAAATGCCCGTACCCGGCGTTGTTGACCATCACGTCGATGCGGCCGAACGTCTGCCGGGCGGCCGTCACGAGGTGGCGCACCTGCGTCTCGTCGGTCACGTCCGTTGCTGCGACGATAGCCTGCGCCTGCGGATGTGCAGCGCGACACGCCTCGGCGATGGTCTCCAGCCGCCGCGCCCGTCGGGCGGCCAGAACGACGGCGTATCCTTTGGCGGCGTACGCCAGGGCCATCTCCATGCCGATGCCCGACGAGGCGCCGGTGACGACGGCGACAGGCTGAATCTTCGAGATGGCTGTCATTGTTCTATCCGGCCCGGCCGACGTGACGGCCGGGCATTTTCTGCCGGGGGCATTATACTTCTAACAGCGACATTGCCACCGCTGCCGCGGCGAGCGCGAGTATTGCCAGCTTGATCGCCCGCACCTGTCGGTCGATCTGTCGTCGCGTGCCGCCGGCGGCGGCGAGGTCGCGCAGGTAATCGACGCGGCTTTGGATCGATCCGTGCCGCCAATTATATTGACCCGGGTCGTGCCCGTTGAGGCGCGAGACCTCCAGCAGGGCCTGCGAGAAGACCTCGACGGCCTCGACCGCCAGGCCGCCATTGCTGCGGCAGGCGCCGGCCCAGGCGGCCAGCACGTCGCACTGGCGCTCGAAGCGGCGGCTGATCCAGCCCAGCACCAGCGCCCAGGCGGCCACCATCGCGGCAGCGGCGAGGCCCTGGGCGACCCATTCGTTCACCTGGAGTTGATCGGCGGCTGCTGCGGCGCCGGCGGTGGCGAGCATGGCCGAGGCGACGATGAACAGCACGGTATAGAAGATGTGGTGGTTGAGGATGTGTCCGGCCTCGTGGGCGAATACGGCCTGCACCTGCATGGGGTCCATGCGCTCGACGACGGCGTCGCTGATGAGCACGTAGCGCAGCGGGCGCAGCATACCCATCACGGCGGCGTTGGCAATGGCCCCGCCGGTCTGCCACAGGCAGAGTTGGCGGTAAGTCAGGCGGAGCCGGCGGCTCATGGCCTCGAGGTCGGACCGCAGGGGCCCGGCCGGCAGCGGGACGGTCTTCCACACGTGCACGATCAGCACCGGCGCGACGAGGAACACGCCCGCGCTGGCCGCCAGCGTCAGCGCGGCCACGGCGTCGGCGGACAGGTACGGCTCCAGCGTCAGTTGCAGCGTGTCGCCGGCCAGCAGGATCAGGCTCACCGGCGCCAGGATGAACAGCAACTGGTGTCGCAGGTTATACTCGATGTACTGGCCCAGCGACCAGATCGCCAGGGGCGGGTCCGACCATCGCGTCGCGAGCATCCGAAGCCGCCGGTAACAGGGATAGTTGAGCACCCAGATCGCCAGCAGCGCCGCCACCAGCGGCAGCACCAGGATCAGCTTGCCCGCCAGTGGGGCCTCGAGCAGCGTCAGGTGCGGGACGCCCCAGGGAATGTCTTGGATCCATCGCCCATAGCCCGCGGCCACCACCGCGGCGCTGCCGACGATCAACCACACGTGCACGACGGCCGACAGCAGCACGCCCCAGACGCCGCGGGGGCGCGACTGCGCCGCCCGCGCCAGGACCACATGGTTGGCCAGACGCCCCAGCAGCGCCGCGACGACCACGTAGAGCAATGCCGCCGCGACCGTGAAGATCGACGGCCCAGGCCAGTGCGGCAGGACCTCGCCCTGCGCCGCCATGATGGCGGCCATCAACGAAAGAAGGATCGTTATGTGCATGGAGCGACGATTTTACTCGGCGCAGCGCGGCGGTGCGAAGGTTTCCCTCTTTCGATTGGGGATTTGGAATTGCGGATTGCGGATTACATGGAACGTTCCTCCCGTGACTCATCCGAAATCCGCAATCCGCAACTGACAAAGCGCTTGCATAAAATGGGGATGTTCTGTAATCATAAAGGGACCCGGCGGCGTAGCTCAGATGGTTAGAGCGAGGGACTCATAAGCCCTAGGTCACTGGTTCGATTCCAGTCGCCGCTAGTGCCGGAATCAGGAGATTATCATGATGCACATCTTGGCCTTTTCGGATCTTTGGTATCAGATACCGGCCGGCATCCTGCTGGTGCTCGTCTGCGTCGGCTGGTACAACTACCGCAAGAAACAGCGTTGACGTCCGACCCGATCGCACGAGGTTTTTTGATTGGCCAAGGCCGCAGCCAAACCTATTTATGTTCTTCATGGCGATGACGCCCACCTTCGCGATCAGGCCCGCGCCGGAATCATTGACGCGGTGCTGGGCGGCGCCGATCCGCAGACCTGCGTGACCAGCTTCGACGCCCAGGCCGAACTGGCCGATGTGCTCGACGAGCTTCGCACACTGCCGTTCCTCTCGCCGCACCGCGTCGTGATCGTGCGCGACGCCGACGCGTTCATCACCGCCAATCGCTCGGCGTTGGAGGCCTATGCCAAGGCCCCCAGCGCCACGGCCACCCTCGTGTTGACGGTGCTGAGCTGGAACCGCAGCACGAACCTGGCCAAGATCGTCGCCCAGATCGGGCAGGTGTTCGACTGCGCCTCGCCTGCGGCGGGCAACCTGGGGCGATGGCTGAGCGAGCAGGCCGTCAAGCGCGACAAGACGATCGAACCGCAGGCCTGCGCGTTGCTGACGGCCTGGATCGGGGTGGACCTGGGCAGCCTGACCAACGAGATAGAAAAGCTCGCCTTGTACGTCGGCGAGCGTGCCAAGATCACCGTCGACGACGTCTCGGCCATCGTCACCGCCACGGCCGGTCCGGCGACGTTCGCCCTGACCAACGCCCTGACGGCCGGCGACGTCAAAGGCGCCCTGACCGCCCTGGCGGGCATGCTGACGGTGCGCGGCGAAGAGTTCCGCACGCTGGGCATGATCGGATGGCACCTGCGCAAGGTGCTCAAGGCCCATCAGCTCCTTGCGGCCGGGCAGAGTCTGGAAAACGAATTGCGCATGCCCTACGACCAGCGCCAGGCGTTCATGGCCCTGCTGAAGCGCCGCCCGCTGGCAAAAATGCAAGCCGACTTCCGCCGCCTGATCAGCACCGACATCGCCATGAAAAGCGGCACCGAGGCCGCCGCGGCGATGCAGGATCTTGTTGTGGGGTTGTGCCTTTGATGCTCGGAGAAAGAAACAACCGACGACGAGGACGACGACGAGGACGATGGGGCGGGATGGTGTGCCTATTCACCCGAAAATAGCTGAACCAACTTGGTCAGCATCGAGGCGATTCGCAGCAGCATCTCTTTGCCTTCCTTAACCCGGCCGCCAGGACAGCAACGAATCGCCACCAGCGAGTCCAGACATGCAGAGCATTCCGTGGCTGAACCGCGTGCGTCATCAAAAAACTTCGCGCGGATCTGCTTCTGTCGCTTGCCATTGCCTTCAGCCGTGTTCAGCAGGATCGACAGGCTTGCCCGATCCAGATGGTCCTTGATGTGCCGCCCGCGGTATCTATTCTTCTTATCCAATTCATCAATTAAATCCTGAGTCCAGGCGCAGAACGTCAGAGCTAACTGGTAAACATCCAGCTTCTCATGATCCAGTCTCGCTTCCAGATTCGCAACCCGCCCAGTATTCATTGCCATTGTCGCTCCCCATAAGTTCATGACGCCAATCGCGAGCGTTTCGTCCTCGTCGTCGTCCTCGTCGTCGGTTTTTGCTGTTCAAGCTTCCCCGTGTGGCAACTGCCGCGCCGTCCTTAGATTCTCGATTTTGCCCATAGGCCGATCGAGCATGTTGGTGCGAGTTGAGACGAGCTTGTCGTACTCGTTCTTGGCGTCGGCGAGTTTGTCGCCCATCTTGTTCATCGATTCCTTGTAGGCTTCCCACTGCTTGCGAACCTCGACGAGCAGGTTGAGCACGTCGTCGGCGGTCTTGAGCAGGTTGGCGTGCTCGGCGGTCTGGCGGATGACGGCCAGCATCGCGTACAGCGTCAGCGGGCTGCACAGGACGACCTTCTGCGACAGGGCCTGGTCGATCAGGTCGCGGTCGGCTTCCATCACCAGCGAGAAGACCTGCTCGCTGGCCAGGAACACCAGCACGTACGGGACGGTGGGGGCCTGGGGGTCGATGTATCCGCGCGACGCGACGGCCTTGACGTGCCCGCGCACGGCCGCCAGCAGCGACTTGAGCTGCTCGGCCCGCCCGGCGTCGTCGGCGGCGTCGACGTAGGCCTTGTACGCGTCGAGTGGGAACTTGACGTCCATGTTCACCTTGAGCCCTTGCGGGAGCATGAAGGTGAAGTCCGGCCGACCGGTCACGGCGGCCTCGCTGGATTGGCAGGTGAAGTTGACTCCCTCGGCCAGTCCGGCCAGTCGCAGCACGTCGGCGGCCATCCGCTCGCCCCAGGCACCGCGTCGCTGGGTGCTGGCGAGCATCTGGTGGAGCTTTCCGGTGGTGGTCGACAGCGAGGCGATGGACGTGCTCAAGGCTCCGACGTCGTGGCGGCGGTCGGACTCGAGCCGCTGGAAGTATTCGGCCATCTTCGTCAGGCGCTCGCTGACCGTCGCCAGCGTCTGGTCGATCAACTGCTTCTTGCTATCGAGGGTGGCCCCGGCCGACTCGGCCAGGCGGCGCGAGTTGGCGTCGAGCGCCTCGGCCGCCAGTGCGGCGAAGGCCTGCTGCATCTGCTGGGCGTTGCTCTTGGCTCGCACGATGGAGATGACGACCGCGACGGCAGCCCCGATGACGACCCCGAGGATGAAGGTAATGGCGTAGTCCATGGGGACATTATCGCCCCTGTGTGAGTGGGGAAAAGAAAAAACCGAGGACGACGACGAGGACGAATGCAGGAACGATTAGCGGCGGGGCAAGCCCCGCCGCTAAAGGAGAGCTTCGCGTTTATTTCTGCGCTTTTCTTTGTCTGAGGATCTCCGCAATCTCGTTGCAGTCTTTGTCGCCGCGGCCGGAGAGGTTGACCAGGATAATCTTGTCCTTGCCCACCTTCGGGGCCATCTTGACGGCGTGGGCTATGGCATGGGCCGACTCCAGGGCGGGGATGATCCCTTCGCTGCGGGCCAGCGCCACAACCGCGTCCAGGGCCTCGTCGTCGCGGGCGCTGACGTATTCCACACGGCCGATCTCTTTCCAGTACGAGTGCTCCGGGCCGACGCCGGGGTAGTCCAGTCCGGCCGAGACGCTGTGCACCTGCGCGGTCTGGCCGTCGGCGTCTTGCAGCACGTAGCTCAGCGAGCCGTGCAGCACGCCGGGCTTTCCGGCGCCGAGGCTGGCGGCGTGGTCGCCGAGCTTTGGCCCGCGGCCGCCGGCTTCAACGCCCACCATCGCCACCTGCTTGTCGTTGATCATCGGGGCGAAGATGCCCGCGGCGTTGGACCCGCCGCCGACGCAGGCCACCACCACATCGGGCAGGCGGCCTTCCATCTCGAGCATCTGCCGCCGCGCCTCGCGGCCGATGCAACTCTGGAACTCGCGCACCATGATCGGGAACGGGTGCGGACCGACGACCGACCCGATGATGTAGTGCGTGTCTTCGACGCTGGACATCCAGTCGCGCATCGCGGCGTTGGTGGCGTCCTTGAGTGTGCGCTGGCCGCTGTCGACGGGCACGACCCGCGCGCCCAGCAGCTCCATGCGAAAGACGTTCAGCGCCTGGCGGCGGATGTCCTCGGTGCCCATGTACACGTCGCAGGCCAGGCCGAACACCGCCGCGGCCGTGGCGGTGGCCACGCCGTGCTGTCCGGCGCCGGTCTCGGCGATGACGCGTTTCTTGCCCATCCGCAGCGTCAGCAGCCCCTGGCCGAGCGTGTTGTTGATCTTGTGCGCGCCGGTGTGGTTCATGTCCTCGCGCTTGAGGTAGATCTTCGCCCCGCCGAGTTGCTCGGTCAGGCGGCGGCAGAAGTACAGCTCGCTGGGTCGCCCGGCGATCTGGCGCAGACAGCGGTCCAGCTCGGCGGTAAAGGCCGCGTCGGCCATGGCGGCGTTGAACTGCTCTTCGAGTTGGCGCACGGCCTTGATGAGCGTCTCGGGCACGAACTGCCCGCCGAAACCGCCGATGTAGCCTTGAGTGTCGGGGTGGTCTTGAATCATGTGGGACCTATCCTTATGATAACGTTTTGCCTATCCTACAGGAAAAGCGGCGCTGGCAACAAGCTCCGCCGTTGCAGGGCGGGAAAGGGAATGATCATGATCGCGTCCAATGTCCTGATGGCCTGTGCGGCATTCATCGCTGCCGCAGCGGTCTCGCCCGCCGATCCTGCCACGCGACCTGCCAGCGGTCCGGCGACGGCGGCGGCGTCCAAGCCCTCGGCGGCCGCGGTGCAGGCGATCATCGATCAGATCAAGGCCTGCGAACAGCCCAGCGAGGCCGCGGCGCTGTTTACCCGCGGGCGATCGCTGGACGTCAACAACCTCGATCTCTGCCGCGCGTACATGACCAAGATGCTCACGCTGGGATATCCGCGCGTGGCGTATTACGCCGCTCGCGAGGTGTCGCGCCTCGACGCCAAAGACGGCACGGCCTGGTCGGCCATCGCCTACTATCACGCCAAGGACGCCAAGTTCTCGCTGGCGATGGATCCGGCGGTGCGGGCGGCGTCGCTGCTGGAAAACGACGCCTCGGCCATGGGGAACCTCGGCCAGCTTTTGGGCTGGGCCGATGAGCTCAAGCACAAGCCGGTCCTGTCGGCCGTGGCGGCCAAGATGTTCAAGGACAACGAGAAGACCTGGAAGACCGTCGCGGCGTTCAACGCGGGTTACAGCCAGTCGGCTGCGAAGGTCAAGGTCTACGCCGCCGCGGCCAAGAAATTGGACGAGGCCACGCAAGAGGCGGACAAGCAGGAGAAGGAATCGATCGCCACTATCCGCAACGCCGACGCTTACGTCCGCGCCGCCCGCCAGCGCGTGGCCGATCTGACCGAGGAGAATAGGAAGAATCAGAACTCGCTGGATCTGATGAATCGCGTCGGCGGAAGCGGGAACTTCAAGAAGGATCTCGAAAACAAGATCAACAACATCAAGGCCGCCATCAATACCCTCAACGGCCAGATCGGCCAGTGGACCAACAAGGCCAAGGACGCCGTCCAGTCCGTCGCCAAGGCGCGCGAGAAGACCGCCCGCGCCAAGATCGAAGCCGACAAACACCCCATGCCCGAGCTGGAATGGAAGGTCCCCTCGGTCAACGGCACTGTCACGCCCGACGCCGAGGCCGGCGGCAAACGCATCGTGCTGACGCCGCCTCCGCCTCCGGCGACGGCGCCGGGCAACCCGCCGGCAGAGCCCGCCCCCGCGGCCTCGCGCCCGGCCGCCTCCGAGGCCCAGAGCGCCCTGAACCTGGCCAAGATGCTCCTGCAGAACAATCGCACCGACAAAGCCCTGGCAAGCCTGCGGGAGATCGTCCTGCGTTTCCCCAATACCGCCGTCGCCAAGGAAGCCCAGGACCTCATTCGCCAGAATGAGAAACCCTGAGCGCCGCTGACCGAAGGTCCGACATGACGCCGCGCCGATACCTTCTGCAACTGGCCGCCCTGGCCGCCGCCGCGTCGCTGGCGCTGGGGCAGAGCGAACCGGCCGCGCCCGCCGCGTCGCAGCCGTCCGCCACGTCTGCCAGCGGGTCCGCGCCGGCCTCCCGGACGAAGATCGAAGCGCTGACCGAGTGCGTCAGTCGAATCGCCGCCGCCCCGGACGTGGGCGCGCTGAGCGAATATCTCTCGCAGGCCCGCGCCATCGATCGCGACAACCCTGCCATCTACCAGGCCTGCATGAAGCGAGCCCTTCAGTTGGGGCGCCCCTCGGTGGCGATGGCCCCCGCCCTCGAACTGACGCGCCTGCGCGACGACTGGGCCGGCGCCTGGAGCGTCATCTGCTACTGCCACGCCCGCCGCGGGAAAATACTCTGGGCCCTGACCTCGGTCTACAAGGCCATGGACCTGCTCAGCGACGACCAGGCCGTCCTCAACAACGCCGCCATCTGCCTGGCATGGTACGAAGACCAGCAGCCCCGGCCTCGCGTCTCGGCGATGCTCAAGACCTCGCTGGAAAAGAACAAGCCCGCCTGGATGCAAAAACCGGTCTTTGCCGAAGCCTACGCCGCGGCCGCCGGCGCCCTGGCCTCGCGGCGAACGCGCATGACCGATCTGGACCACGATGCCGACAACGCCCACGACGCCTACTATCAAGCCAAGAACGCCATCGCCGGCGTGGTCGAGGCGCACAATCGGACCGTGCGCGAGATCAGCGACCAGCGCACCGCCCTGGAGCAGATCGTCAAGGCCGCTGCCGCCGCCTCCAGGCCCGCCAAGCCCGACGCCCCGGCGGCCACCAGGCAGGCCCCCTCGACCCCCCAGCCCGGCCAGGCCAACCGCGACCGGATCGCCGAACTGGAAAAACTCAATCAGCAGCGGGTCAAGCAGGTAGCGGACCTGACAGCCGAGGCCCGCGCCCAGCGGCAGAAGGCCGCCCAACTTCGCGACACCCTCTATAAGGTGGAGCATGCGCTGCCGGACCTGGCGTGGATGCCTCCCACCGTCGAGGGCAAACCCGCGATAGACCGCGAGAAGGCCGCCCCGGCTCGCCGCACGCAAGACGACGGGACAGAGAAGACCCGCCCCGCCGATATCGAACCGACCTCGCCGGACGTTAAGGTCAAGATGGCCGAGATGCTGCTCCAAAACGGCCTGCGAAAGAAGGCCGCCGAGGCCCTGGGCGAAATCATCGCCGAGCACCCCGGCACGCCCGCAGCCGCCAAGGCGCAGCAACTGCTCACCCAGCACAAGCTCCAGTAGACTTTGCCCGTATAATGAACGCGCCGCCGACGGGGCGGCGGGAGAACACGACCATGCGTCACGTCATTACTGCGGTTGCAGCCGTGCTGATTTGCGCCATGCCCCTGTGCGCCCAGGCGCAGTCCGCTCCGGCCAGCCGACTCGCCGTCGACCGCAGCGCCAAGGACATCGAGCAGCTTATCGCCGACATCCGCAGCGCGCCGGACCTCAACACGGCCGCTGCCGATTACGCCGAAGGGCGGAACATCAACCGCAACAGCATTCCTCTCTACGAAGCGTACATCCAGCGCATGCTGGACCTGGGCCAGCCGCGCATCGCGGTGTACCCCGCTACCGAGCTGGCCCGCCTCAAACCCGCCGACGGCCTGGCCTGGGCGGTGCTGGCGTATAACGACGCGGCGCAGGGGCGGTATTTCCAGGCCCTTCAGGAGGTGCTGCCGGCGATGAAGCACCGGCCCGACGACAAGACTATCCAGCACAACGCCGCCAACCTGGTGGCCTGGTATGAAGGCTCGCAGCCGCGCCCGCCGCTGCCCAATGAGCTGGCGCGCATTCTCGACCAGTCGCTGGAAGGCTGGAAACAACTGCCGCAGTTTGCCGCCACGTATGCCAAGGCCCGCCAGACCTACACTGGGCGCGCCAAGCGATCGCAGGAGTTGGCCCAGCAGATCGCCGCGGCGAAGATCCGCGCCCAGGGCGTGCTGGCCGAGGCGCGCGACATCGACTCGATAGCCGCCCGCAACGACGCCCAGATCCGCGATCAGTGGGCGCTGATCAGCCAGTACCGCTACCGCCTGTCGCGCATCGAGGCGGACCTGGCCATCGAGCCCGATCCCGGAAACCGCCTGCTGCTGCGCCGCTCGGCCGACGATGTGCGGGCCGACATCGCCCGGGCCTTGCAGTCCATCACCGACCGCCAGCAGGAAACCAACACCATCGCCCTGCGCAAGCGGGACCTCGTCGAGGCCCTGACGCGAATCAACGCCGAAATCGACCGTCTCAAGGCCGAGGAAAAAGCCATCGGGCCCGTCGCCCCCGCGTTCTCCTGGCACGCGCCGGTGGGCAACGCCAAAGCCCCCGCGGCCGCACCCGCACCGGTTGGCGCCCCGCCCGCCCCCGCCGCCCCGCCTGCCCCCGAGGCCCTGCGCCTGCTCGATATGGCCCGTCTCCTGCGCGCCAACGGCTTCGCCGACAAGGCCGACGAAACCCTCCGCGACATCATCAAACGATTCCCCAACACCGCCCCGGCCCTGGAAGCCAAAGACCTGCTGGGGCAGAACCCCGCCTCCGCGCCGGGAAAGTGAAGTAGGAAATAACGCTAAGCACGACAATGCCAAGGAGTTGAAGAGCATGGAAAACAGCGAAATGGATATCGCAGAAGGTCTGGTTGCCTCTCGTCGCTGGGGGTTGGGTGCGAGAACCGCATCCATAGTGGCCTGGTTTTCTATCTTCCTGAGCTTTCTGGCGGCGATAGGCGAAGTACTATGGTACATGCTGCCGACCCTCTATCCTTTCAGCCCGTTTCCATTGCCCTTCGTCGACACACAACCCGCACCTCCAAGTGCCCGGGTTTTGCTCATGGACCTTCTGCCAGTGACCATCCTTAGCGCCTCAATCCTTTCCGTGACCTTTGGCGTATGGGCGTGGCAAAAGGCTCCCGCAAAAGTGGCTCTAGGAATGGTGATTGGCGGACCGCTCCTGATGACGCTCATGAACGCTCTGCTTGAATATCTTTCCACTCCCGTTATCAGAATTCCTTTCTGAAACATGCCGCGCCGATCTGTTGGAAATTGGAAATTGGAAATTTCCCCCAGAATCGTATAATGCCCGCTCTATCGGAGAACCGCACCGCCATGGAATCTCGCGAGGCTCTTCACGATCGGTTCGGACGCAACACCGTCTTCGACGTGCTGCTGCGCTTCAGCGGCGATAACGCCGCCCTGGCCGCGGCGATTACCGCCATCACCGACGCTGGCGCCCGCGTGGGCAATATCGACTTCACTGCCGCCGCCGACAAGGTCTTCAACTACCGCCTGCAGGTCTTCACCAGCGGCGACGCCCAGATGGCGGCCGCCAAAGCGGCGCTGGAAAAGACGGCCGGTTTTGAAGTGACGGCCGTGCTCGACGCGGCGATGGAAGCGCACCGCGGCGGTTCGACGTACATCAAAAGCCGCATCCCCATCCGCACAAACACCGACCTGCGAATCGTCTACACGCCGGGCGTGGCCCGCGTATGCAAGGCCATCGAGGCCAAGCCCGAGCTGGCCCGCACGTACACGGGCATCGGCAAGCGAATCGCAATCTGCACCGACGGCACGGCCATCCTGGGCCTGGGCAACATCGGCACCGTCGCCGGCCTGCCGGTGATGGAAGGCAAGGCCGCCATCTTCGCCGAGTTCGCCGGCCTGTCGGCCGAGGCGGTGCTGATCAACACGCGCGACAGCGACGACTTCGTCCACGTGATGGAGACCATCGCCGGCTCGTACGGGGCCATCCAGGTCGAAGACGTCAAGGCCCCCGAATGCTTCGCCATCACGCGCGAGCTCGACCGGCGGCTGGACATCCCCGTGATGCACGACGACCAGCACGGCACAGCCACCATCGTGCTGGCCGGCCTGTTCAGCGCGCTCAAGCAGATCGGCAAAAAGATGGGCGACCTGCGCTGCGCCATCAGCGGAGCGGGGGCGGCCGGCACGGCCATCGCCGACCTGCTGGTCCACTGCGGGATCGCCGACGTGGTGCTTGTCGATAGCCGCGGGATCGTCGAAGAATCGCGCGGCGACCTCAACGAAGAAAAGAAAGCCCTCGCCCGCCGCACCAACAAGGGCAAGATCAAAGGCTCGCTCGCCGACGCCCTCAAGGGGCGCGAGCTGTTCATCGGCGTCAGCCAGCCCAACATCGTGACGCAGGACATGGTCCGCTCGATGGCGCCGCGGCCGCTGGTCTTCCCGCTGGCCAATCCCGTCAGCGAGATTTCCCGCCCCGACGCCCTGGCCGCCGGCGCAGCTCTATATGCCGACGGACGCATCATGAACAACGCCCTGGCGTACCCGGGCCTCTTCCGAGGCGCCCTGGAAGCCGGCGCGAAGATTTTCACACTGGAAATGCTGATCGCGGCCGCCGAGGCGCTGGTGACCCTGGTGCCGCCGGGACAGTTGCTGCCCGAGATGATGGACCCGGCGACGCACGAGGCCGTCGCGGCAGCGACGGTGCGCGCCGCCGCCAAGAGCGGTACGGCTATTAACAGATAGTAGCCGGTAGCCAGTAGCCCGTAGCCAGGAACAACAAGATTCGCCTACGGACCGGCTACTGGCTACAGGCTACAGGCTACTGCTACTAAGAGCCCGTCTGTGAACGGGCCATACGATAAAGGAAGAAACAAAGATGAAAGCTCTGATCGTTTACGGCGGTTGGGACGGACACACCCCTAAGCCGGTGTCGGAAATCGTGGAAAAGGAACTCAAGGCCGCCGGGTTCCAGGTTGAGCGGCACGACACGCTGGACGCCCTCAACGACGCGGCCAAGGTCGCCTCGATGGACGTCGTCATTCCGATCTGGACCATGGGCCAGATGAGCGGCGAGCAATGGGGCAGCCTGAACGCGGCCGTTCGCGCGGGCACGGGCGTGGCCGGTCTGCACGGCGGCGCGGGCGACGCCTTCCGCGGCAACCTCGAGTATCAATGGATGATCGGCGGCCAGTTCGTCGGCCACCCGCATGTCGGCAAGTACGAAGTGTTCCTGACCGACACGCAGCACCCCATCACCGTGGGCGCCCCGACGGTCTTCGAGTACGAGTCCGAGCAGTATTACATGATCGTCGACCCGGGCATCAACGTCCTGGCCAACACGATCTACAACTACGACGGCCACAAGATCGTTCACCCGGTCATGTGGACCAAGAGCTGGGGCAAGGGCCGCGTGTTCTACACGGCGCTAGGCCACTGCGACGCCGAGTTCGGCAAGTTCCCGCAGGTCCACGCAATGACGATCAAGGGCCTGATCTGGGCCGCCCAGGGCAAGGCGCTGGCCAAGTAGCGCGGGCATCTGCCCGTGCCAAGTTTGAAGTACTGACGCGTGCGGCAGGATTTTGCCGGAATCCTGCCGCACGTTTTCTTTGTTAGCGGCGGGGCTTGCCCCGCGCGTTTCCTTGCCGCGCGACTAACACTATGCCCATTCCGGTTCAGCGAAACAACCGCGCGGAGCAAGCTCCGCCGCTAACGAACCAGCGCCCACAATATCGCTTGACCTCGGGCGTCCCATCCTTGACCATGCCATGATGGAGAACCAGCATCCGCTGATAGACCTGCGCGGGGTCGGCTGGCAGGCGGAGGGGCGGGCCATACTGTCCGGCGTTGACTGGCGCATCGAGCGCGGGCAGCACTGGGCGGTCATCGGGCCCAACGGCGCCGGCAAGACCACGCTGCTCAAACTCATCTGCGGATACCTCTGGCCCAACGCCGGCGGCGAGATCCTCCGCGGCGGCCAGCCGCTGCTGGATCTCCAGAAGTTCCGCTGCGGGATCGGCTGGGTCAGCGCTGCGCTGGCCGAGCAGATTCCGCCAGCCCAGACCGCCCTGCGAACGGTGCTGTCCGGCCGATTGGCGCAGACCCGCTTGTGGCCGGCATGCAGCGACGGCCAGGCGCTCGGCCAGGCGCGGTCGCACCTGGAAGAAATCGGCTGCGGGTCCTTGGCCGACCAGGCCTTCGGGACGCTCAGCCAGGGCGAGCGGCAGCGCGTGCTGATCGCCCGCTGCCGCATGGCCAGGCCCGAGGCGCTGATCCTGGACGAGCCCTGCGCCGGCCTCGACGCCGGCGGGCGCGAGCTGCTCCTGGCGACCATCCAGGACCTGGCGCGGCGCATCGAGGATATGGTCTTGATCTACGTGACGCACCACGTGGAGGAAATCATGCCCGTCTTCGAGCACACCCTTGCGCTGGCCGGCGGCAAGGTGCTTCGCCGTGGACCGACCGATGCCATCCTCAATGCCGAGCTCATCAAAGGCCTCTACGGCCTCGACGTGAGCCTGCACCGCCGCGGGGGGCGCTATTGGATGATCTGCCCCTGAGAAAGCGGCGCTAGTGTGCAACAGTGCCTGACGAAAAAAGTCCGATAGAAAAATGAGGAGGGGCTGATTCGCCCCGGCAACAAGAGGACCTGCCTGACAGGCGCCATCATGACGCTACGTGCAATCATTCTGGGTCTGGTGTCGGCCGTCGCCATCGCCTGCGGAGGCTATCTCTGCGGGTTGCTGGCGATCGGCAAGATTCCCGTCGGGCATTTTCCGGTGTTCCTGTTCGGGCTGCTGTTCGTGGCGCTGGTGGCGGGCAATCCGCTGCTGCACCTGATCCGGCCTTCGTGGCGGTTGAGCGGGCGGGAGCTGGCGCTGGTGCTTGGGATGTCTCTGGTGGCCTGCAGCCTGCCCAGCGACGGGCTGATGCGCTATTGGACGCAGAGCCTGCTCATGCCGCGCGTGCTGGCGGGCAAGGATGTCGGTCTCAAGAACACGCGCGTGCTCGATTACGTCCCGCACGTTCTGCTGGTGGACGCCGTCGAGAAAGACCCCGCCGCCGTTCGATGGCTGGAGGGCGCTGACGCCAAGGATCGGCCCATCAGCCTTGCGCAGGTGCCCTGGGACGTGTGGCGGGGGCCGGCGATCGCCTGGGGAGGCATGACGATCCTGCTGGCGATGATGGTCATCTGCGTGGCCTTGTCGGTGCACCGCCAATGGGCGTATTCGGAGCGGCTGCGGTATCCCATCGCCGAGTTTGCCGACACGATCCTGACCGACCGCCCCGGCCGCGCGCTGGGCAGCGTCTTCGGCAATCCCCTGTTCTGGGTTCCATTCCTGCTGCTGACGCTGATGCGCGTGATGCACGGGGCGCAGCAGTACACGCAGCGCGTCCCCAATTTCAGCCTGGGCCTGGACCTGTCGGGCTTTCAGAACGTCCTGCCCACCCTGCTCAAGACGCCCGGGGGCGAACACCTCACGCACCTGAGCATCATCCCGGCCGTGGTGGCCATCACGTTCTTCCTCGGCAGCGACATCGGCCTGAGCCTGGGCCTGCTCAACGTCATCAGCGTGGCCATTCTCTACACGCTCATGCAGTCCGGGGTGTCCCTGGGCGGCGACGCCAACGCCGGCGGGCTGCTGCAGTGGCAGAACTTCGGGGCGTTCCTGGGTTATGGGCTGCTGATCGCCTACGTCGGACGGCGGTATTATTACCTGGTCGTCCGCAGCGCCGTGGGCTGGCGCCACAGCGAGGTGCCCGCCTACGCGGCCTGGGCCTGCCGGTTGGGTCTGCTGGCGGCTGGGGCGCTGATCGTCGTGTTCATCCGACTGGGGCTGGCGTGGCCGCTGGCGATCCTGACGCTGGTGATCATCGTGCTGCTGTTTATCGTGATGGCCCGGATCAACGCCGAGTGCGGCATCTTCTTCTACTCGCCCCTGTGGCGCCTTCCCGGCGTGATGGTGGGCCTGTTCGGGCTGACCGCGATCGGGCCTTCGTCGCTGGTGCTGATCGGGCTGATCAGCCTGGTGTTGATCGCCGATCCCTTCGAGTGCCTCATCCCGTATGTGACCAACGCCCTGAAGATCGGCGACGGCCAGGGCATCAAGCCCGCCAGGTCCGGCGCGTCGATGGCCGGGGCGTACGTGCTGGCGCTGGTGGCGGTCATCGTCGTGGCGCTGTGGGCCGACTACAACTTCGGCTCGGGTATGGGCGGCGAGACCCCGGTCGTCAAGGGCGCCTTCGTCAATGCCCAGAAGGTCATCAAAGAGCTCAATCTCACCGGGCACCTGGCCCAGTCGGAACTGCTGACGCCCTGGCAGCGGGTCACGAGCATGCGCCCCGACGGGCAATTCCTGACGGCCGTGGCCTTGGGAGCCGTCGCCCTGCTGGTGCTGGGGCAGATGCGGCTGAAGTTCCCCTGGTGGCCGCTGCACCCGGTCATCCTGCTGGGCTTGGGCGTGAGCCAACTTCAGTTGCTCAGCGCCTCGTGCCTGCTGGGCTGGATGATCAAGACCGGCATCATGCGGTTCGGCGGCGGGGCGACGTATCAGAAGACCAAGATCATCATGATCGGCGTGATCGCCGGCGAACTCGTCGGCGCGACCGTCTGGCTGGTCACCAACTGGATCCTCTACGGCGCCACAGGAATGTCCTGGGTCTGGTACGTGCTCATCCGCCCCTACTGAGGCGCTTGCGGGCCTCGGGGCTTGGGCGCCACGGCGCCCCAGGAACATGCTTTACTCCGTGCCGATGGCATCGAGCACTTCCTTCGCCAAGTCGCGCGTGTCGCTGTCGGCGTCGGCGTCGCGAACCTTGGCCACAGCGTCCTTGGCGGTCGCAGCCGCCGGCCCCATCGTGCGCAGCACCGCCAGAACGCCCTGCCGCGTCTTGACGCGGGGGCTCTGCAGCCCCGCCAGCAGCGCCGGCAGCGACTCCTTCGGCGCCGCCACGGCCACCGACTCGACAGCCGTGCCGATGGCCTCCCAGACCAGAAAGTTCTCGTCCTCGTATCGCTCGATCAAAATCGCCAGGGCGGGCAAGGCGTCCTTCTGCAGACGGCTGAGGGCAAACGCCGCCTCCTCGCGCACCTCGTATTTGGGATGCCTGAGCGCGACGATCAGGTCAGGCACGGCGGCCGCGCCGATGGCGTTGAGGGCATCGACTACCCGCGCGCGGTCGTCCGTGTCGCGGGGCTTGACCACCAGCTCCAACCACTGCGCGGCGGTCTTGCCCCGATATGCCGCTTGCGGCTTGGCGCTCGTCGCAGGCGAGCTCGCGGGCGCCGTGGCGGTGGCGGGTCGAGTCTGCGTCGCCGGCGCCACGTATGGCGTCGCGCCGGACCTGGCGTGGGTTTCCTTCACCGGCGACTTGTTCGGCTCGCTCTTGGAGCACCCCACGGCAAGGATCGAGATCAGGACCGCGGCGATGGTTGTTCGTGCTGGCATGGTCACTCCGCGTGTTAGAGATGGCCCTATTGTACAAATCCAGACGGCGGCTTCCAGCTT
Organism: Planctomycetaceae bacterium; assembly: GCA_021371965.1. Next base: position 18,148 of record JAJFVE010000194.1, on the reverse strand, counting down.
GCAGCTTCTCCGTGAACTCTGTGTGCTCTGTGGCAAGGTTTGTTCGCACCGCCTGCAGAGAGATTGGTCACACCCGGCGCGGCCACCGAGGCATTATGCTGCTCGATTCTGCGACCTTGGCGCAGGCGATGTCACTTTGGATAATGCTGGGGCGGCCAAACCCACCCCGGAAAGGCGGGACTCCAACCAACCGCGACAGGAGACTCTTGTGGCACGAGCTAAGAACGGCAGCGGACCCATTCGTGTGGCGATTGCAGGATTGGGCCGGGCCGGATGGGGGATGCACTGCGGCGAGCTGGACCGCCGGGCAGACAAATTCCAGATCGTCGCCGCCTGCGACATCGAACCCTCGCGCTGCCAGCGCATGGCCGAGCGCTATCCCCACTGCACGACCTACGGCGACATCACGCACCTGCTGCAGGACGAGTCCGTCGAGCTGGTCAGCATCGCCACGCGATCGCCCGACCACGTGCCCCACGCACTGGCTGCCCTCAAGGCCGGCAAGTACGTCTTCGTCGAAAAGCCCATCGCCGTCACGCTGCAGGGCGCGATGAAGCTCAAGGCCGCCGCGGCCAAATATCGCGGCCGCCTGTTCGTGCGGCACAACCGGCGGTTCGAGACCGAGTTCGTACACATCCGCGAGGTGATCGACTCGAGCGTGCTGGGCAAGGTTTTCCAGGTCAAGCTGCGGCGCAACAGTTACTCGCGGCGCGACGACTGGCAGACGCTCAAGGGCTGCGGCGGCGGGCAACTGCTCAACTGGGGCCCGCACATTATCGACCACGCCCTGCGGCTGCTCGATTCGCCGCTGTCGAATATCTGGAGCAACCTGGGCCTGGTCGCGGCGCTGGGCGACGCCGAGGATCATCTCAAGATCATCCTCACCGGGCGCAGCGGCCGCGTGGTGGACCTCGAGATCAGCGGCGGGGCGGCGCTGGCGGGCCCGGAATGGACCGTCTACGGCTCCAAGGGCGCACTGACCTGCTCGGGCAACACCGTCACCGCGCGGTACATCGACCCGGCGATGAAGTTCAAGACGCGACGCTCCAGCCCCGGCACGCCGGGGATGGACGGGGCGTTCCACCAGGTCGGCCCGGACGAAACGCCGCGCTGGATCGAGAAGACCTACCCTGCTGCCGCGCCGGTCTCCACCGATAGCATCTGGGACGCCCTGTACGCCACCATCCGCCAGGGCAAGAAATTCCCCATCACCATCGACCAGGCCGTCGAGGTGATGAAAGTCGTATCGGCAGTCAAGAAGGGCACGGCGTTCGACACGCTGCCCAAGTACCGCGGCTGCTGAACTCTCGCTAACCTCTAAAAGGAACCATCATGGCAAAGATTACGTTCATGGGCGCCGGCAGCACTGTGTTTGCCAAAAACGTGCTGGGCGACTGCATGTGCTGCGAATCGCTCAAGGGCTCGACCATTGCCCTGTACGACATCGACGCGCGGCGGCTGGAAGATTCCGCCCGCATGCTCGGCCACATCAACGCCACGCTCAAGGCCGGCATGACCATCGAGAGCTACCTGGGCGTGCCGCGGCGCAAGGCCGCCCTGCGCGGGGCCAACTACGTCGTCAACGCCGTGCAGGTCGGCGGGTACAAGCCCTCGACCGTGATCGACTTCGAGATCCCCAAGAAGTACGGCCTGCGGCAGACCATCGCCGACACGCTGGGCATCGGCGGCATCTTCCGCACCCTGCGCACGCTGCCGGTGGTGCTGGACTTCTGCCGCGACATGGAGGAAGTCTGCCCCAACGCCTGGTTCATCAACTACGCCAACCCGATGGCGATGCTGACGATGGGCATCCTGCGGGGCACGTCCATTAACGCCGTGGGCCTCTGCCACAGCGTCGAAGGCTGCGCCCCCGGGCTGGTGTATATGACCGGCATGAGCAAGGAATGGGGGCACAACCCGTTCAAGAACTTCAACTGGAAGGTCGCCGGCATCAACCACCAGGGCTGGCTGCTGGAAATCAAGGACGGCGACCGCGACCTGTACCCGGCCATCAAACGCCGCTGGGCCGAAGCGCGAAAGGTGATCCTCAAGAAGGGTGTCGCGTTCGTGCGGGCCGCCGCCCAGAAGAAGCACGGCGGCGACTGGTGGACGAAGGACGCCACCGCCCGCATGTCGTGCGACGCTGTGCGGCTGGAGCTGATGCACCAGTTCGGGCACTACGTAACCGAGTCGTCCGAGCACACCAGCGAGTACACGCCGTGGTTCATCAAGAGCCGCTACCCTGAGCTGATCGACCGCTTCGGGATTCCGCTGGACGAGTACCCGCGGCGGTGCATCGGGCAGATCGCCGGCTGGAAGAGCATGCGGAAGCACCTGATCAGCAACAAGAGCCTGGATCATCATCGCAGCGGCGAGTATGCCTCGCACATCATGGAGTCGATGGAAACCGGCGTGCCCTACACCTTCGGCGGCAACGTGATCAACCGCAACCTCATCACCAACCTGCCGGCCAAGGCCTGCGTCGAGGTGCTGTGCGTATCCGACCGCCGCGGCGTCAGCCCCACCGTCGTGGGCGACCTGCCCGAGCAGTGCGCTGCCCTCAACCGCACGAACATCAACGTGCAGATCCTGACCGTCGAGGCCGTGCTGTCTCGCCGCAAGGATTACGTCTACCAGGCTGCCCTGATGGACCCGCACACCTGCGCGGAACTGTCCATCGACGACACCGTGAGCCTTTGCAACGACCTGTTCAAAGCCCACGGCAAAATGATCCCGACGATGAAATGAGTGGCGAGTGAAGAGTGGTGAGTGGTGAGTTCCGGTCTCACCACTCACCACACACCACTCACCACTGGCTTTTCAGATGACTCCACGCGAAATCATTCTGGCTAATATCGAGCACACCCCGGCCCCGCGGCCAGGAATGACCTTCGGCGGCGGGCGGCTCAACGATATGGCCTGGACCGGGCCGGGGGCTTCCAAAACGTACACGCCCAAGCGCTGGACCGAGGGCGGCCGCGAGTATTACGACGACGAGTGGGGCAACCTCTGGGTCCGCATGGTCGGCGGCAGCGTCAAGGGCGAGATCCACACGCCGGCCCTGCAAAGCTGGGACGACCTGCCCAAGCTCCAACTGCCCGACTACCACGACCCCGACCGTTGGAAGAGCGTGCGGGACATGCTCGCCCAACCGACCGACCGCTTCACCATCGTGGGCATCGGCGGGTGGATCTTCGACAACGCCCGCTACCTGCGCAAGATGGAAAACTACTTCTGCGACATGGCCGCCGAGCCGGACAAAATCAAACAGCTCAACGCCCTGGTCGCCGGCGTCTACGAGGCGAAGATTCACCACGCCGGTTCAGCCGGGGCCGATGGGATCATGATCGGCGAAGACCTGGGCACGCAGAACGGCCCGCTGTTCTCGCCGGCGATGTTCCGCGAGTTCTTCAAGGCTGACTACACCCGCCTGCTGGGCATCGCCCACGATTACGGCATGAAGGTGCTCATGCACTCCTGCGGCAACAACTGGAAGCTCATCGACGACCTGATCGACGTCGGCGTCGACGTCTTCCAGTTTGACCAGCCGGCCCTGTACGACATGCCCGCCCTGGCCGAGAAGCTCCGCGCCCGCGGCGGGGCCCTCTGGTCCCCCGTCGACATCCAGAAGGTCCTGCCCACCGGCGACCGAGCGTATATCGAGAAGGAAACCCGCCGCATGTGCGAAACCTTCAACGGCATGCTCATCTGCAAAGACTACCCCGACCTCCCCGGCATCGGCGTAGCCCCCCAGTGGGACCAGTGGGCCTATGACGCGATCTTGGCGCATTTCGGTCCATAGGTCAGCCGACGTGTTTCTCTTGGACATCAGCTTTGCCGCTTTCAACACATCCGGAATGTTGCTAGAGTGTTGCTGGTGAACAAGGTGAAAGCCATTTCGATTGGCAGTAGGGGGGCCAGTGCCTGCCCACCGGGAACTCTAGGGTTTCAGCGGCGCCTTTTCCCTGAAGACATCAGGACTCAGGAACTGCGCGAAGAAGCCACGACCACCTTCGTGGATAATATGAGGCTTCCCGTCCATCGATGGTTTCGCTTCAGCGCCGGGTTCTCGGCACAATGGGCAGCCGCGACTATCCGGAACCTCCATTTGTCGGCTCCGAATGTGCTCGACCCGTTTGCCGGTTCCGGCACCACCCTGTTGGCAGCCGAGAGTGTCGGCGCAACCGGCGCCGGCGTCGAGGCACAGCCTTTCATCGCGCAGATCGCACGGGCCAAACTCGGGTGGCGCTCCGATCCTGAAGCCTATCTGAAACTTGCCAGGAAGGTTCGAGAGCGGGCGGTCGCTGTTGAAGGGCAAGTCGAATCGTACCCGCCTCTGATCCGAAAGTGCTACGATGATGACACCCTGCGAAAGCTGGATGCAATTCGTCGAGTGGTTTGCGAATGGAGCGATGATAGCGAAACGCACCGTCTGGTCTGGCTCACTCTGGTTGCCATTCTCCGGCAGGTCTCGCCGGCCGGAACGGCGCAGTGGCAGTATGTCCTGCCGAAGAAGCAGAAACGGCAGGTGCGCGAAGTCCATGACGCCTTTGACCGCTGCTGCGAGATGATCTACCACGATATGGCCTGCGGCCGGCATCTTGCCGGACCACGGTCGCGGCTGATTCACGGCGATGCTCGTACGTGCGAGGGCGTCCCGGACAATTGGGCTGATGTGGTCGTGACGTCGCCGCCTTATCCCAACAACTACGACTACGCCGACGCCACCCGGCTTGAAATGTCTTTCATGGGAGACATCGACGGCTGGGGCGATCTGCAGCAGAAAATTCGCTCGGGTCTCGTCCGATCATGTTCCCAGCATGTTCCCGAACGGGCGGTGAATCTGGACGAGATTCTGGACTCTGCCGAAGTCGTTCCTATCCGAGATGAACTCTCAGACGTATGCCGCAGGCTCTCGGAGGTCCGCCTGCTGCATGGGGGAAAGAAAACCTATCACCTGATGGTGGCATGCTATTTCCGTGACCTGGCAGCCGTCTGGCACGCTCTCAGGCGATGTTGCAGAAGCCCATCTCGCCTCTGTTTTGTGATCGGGGATTCGGCGCCCTACGGCGTCTATGTTCCTGTGGTGCCCTGGCTGGAAAGACTGGCAGCCGCCGCCGGATTCAAGAGCCAGACCTTCGAGAAGACCAGAGACAGAAATGTCAAATGGAAGAACCGAAAGCACAGAGTGCCGCTGCTCGAAGGGCGGCTCTGGGTGGAAGGATAGATATGGCCGGATCGCCAGCTCATCAATGGGGCCAGATTATCGGTCAGGTGCTGGAGGCTGCCGTATTGCCTGTTCTGGAGACCTTTGCCAAAGAGCATCGGCTCTATCTGGACAAGGCTGGAGACCGTCCATGCAGAAAAGGTCTCATCTGCACCTGGACGGACATCAATGGCAACTCACATGATCTGGACTTTGTGTTGGAGAGAGGGGGTTCGCCTGAACGGGTCGGAACGCCCGTCGCTTTCATCGAGACGGCTTGGCGCCGGTATACCAAGCATTCACGAAATAAAGCCCAGGAAGTGCAGGGGGCGATCCTGCCTCTGGCGGAAACCTACCGTCACGCCGCGCCATTCAAGGGCGCCATTCTGGCCGGGCTGTTTACCGAAGGCGCACTTTCGCAAATGCGGTCTCTGGGCTTCACGATCCTTTTCTTCCCCTATGAAACTGTTGTGGAGGCCTTCGCACGATTTGACATTGATGCCTCATCGGAAGAGGACACCCCAGATTCTCTGTTTCGACGGAAGATCAAGCAGTACTCGTTTTTGTCCGCTCAACAGAGGACAACACTGGCCGCAGAACTGATGCGGCTTAATCGTTCAGGCGTGAAACAGTTCGTCCATGCGTTAACTGCCGCCATCTCGCGTAGAATCGAAGCCATCCACGTCCTGCCACTTCATGGTCAGGCCGAGCGGTTATCGAATCCTGATGAGGCCATTGCCTTCATTCGGGGCTACTGTGATTCAGCGGACCAAGAGCGACCGATTCAGAGATACGAGATTCGGATCGTCTATAACAATGGGGATGCCATCGATGGCAGGTTCGTCGAAAAGCAGGAGGCCATCGATTTTCTGGCTGGCTTTGTTCCAGGAAAGAAGCCAAGCCAGTAGTGCAGGTTGTTAGCCAAGTCCGTGCGCCAGCACCAGCGTCAGTCAGTGGCGGATGCCGCCGGGGAGGTTGCAGGTTGCGGTGGCGCGCAAGGCCATCCCAGGGCCGCGCGGATCTTGTCGCGGTTGAGGTCAGCGGCCACTTGGCCGGCGGACAGGAGGAGGCTTTGCTCTTCGACGGCGACGCTGTACCAGGTGGGGACGTCGCGGACCAGGTGGAAGGGCTTGGGGGTCTTTTCTTTCGACAGCGATTTGATCTGGGCCTGCGTGAGGCCTTTTTCGCACAGGGCTGCGCAGTCGGGCAAGTCCGCCAGGTCGTCGAAGCTCAGGAAGATCGGCGTGATGTTGTTGGCGCGGCAGATGTCTTGGGTCAACTCGCGGTAGCGGCCGTGATACGAGCTCTGCTGCACCATCGCCGCCTGCAGGGCCGAAACCCCGGCGCCCGGCGGGGATGAATCCTTCGAGAAGGCGGCATAGGTGTCTGCCGAGGCGTCGATCACCAGCAGCACCTTGCGGCGCGGGCGCTGGTCCTGCTTGAGCATGCGCAGGGCGGTCACGGTGCCCAAATTGTCGCCGATGCCGCCGTCGAAGAGGTACAGGTACGGGTTGAGCTTGTCCATCTCGCTGCGCAGAACCGTGGCCGGAATGGCCGCGGGGAACGTGCCGCTGGCTTTGGCCGCCAGCGACAGCGGCACCGCGTCGAGAAACTCTTCGTAGCTCTGGGTCTTGGCGTCGAACGTACACCGCTTGAAGCGGTGCGTGTACCCGACCACCTGGTACAGCTTGAGCTGGTCGGGCGTGAAGGGAAACAGCGCCCCGTTCTCGTACACGGCCGCATTGGCCACCCAGTACGGCAGCCGCACCGGCCGCGGCGAATCCGCCCGCACGAAGATGTCGCCCAGTGTGAGGCTCTGGCCGAAACTCGGGTCGCCGCCCATGGCCGTGATCTTGTCGCGCCGCCAGGTGCGGCCCAGGACGTTGTCGTCGAAGGCGGCCTCCAGATATTCGCCGCGGTCGTGGCTCGTCCACGCCATCGCGCCCTTGACGATGTCGCGCACGTAGCTGATCTCGAGATAGCGCCGCAGTTGCGGGTCGCTGCGCACCGTGGCGCTGAGGGGACCGCGGTTTCGCATCGCCACAGCGAAGGAATAGTCATCGACCGAACCGCCCAGGCATAGGTGGTCGTTGAGGCTGCTGAGATACGCCGCAGCCGCCAGAGAGCCGCCGGAAACGCTGGAGACATAGTCCACCTGCCGCAGGGCATTGTCTGCCGCCGCGCCGCCGGGGCTGATCTCCTCCAGAGCGAGCATGACGCCGGCGGCGAAGTTGGCCGCCCGCTGCCCGCCCCCGGAGATCGCCACAGCCAGCGCCAGATCGGCGTCCTGCCCCGCGCGCTCCTGCGCGCTGCGATACGCCGACATGTCGATAGGGCATTCCTGAAACGCCCGCCCCGGCAGCGACGGATGCACATCGGAGGCCCCATCGCGAGTGGCCCCGCAGCCGGCGGCAAGAACTACAGTCAGCAGAATGCAGATGGATCGAATCATGGCGTCACGTGCAGCATCCCTTCATCATTCCCTTCTTCTCGTTGTGCTCTGTGCCTCTGTGGCCCATTTTTCCCCGTCGCGTCGTTGGGATGGGCCACAGAGACACAGAGGACACAGAGGGGAAGTTTGTCAAAGTCGGCTCCCGGCCTGGCTGCTGGGATCGAGCAGCTTGTCCACATCGGCGGCCGAGAGAACCTTCTTTTCCAGGCACACTTGGCGGATGGTCTTGCCGGAGGCGCTGGCTTCTTTGGCGATGGCGGCCGCGGCGTCGTAGCCGATCCTGGGCACCAGGGCCGTCACCATCGCCAGTGATTGCTCGAGCGACTGGCGGCAGCGGAGCTCGTCGGCTTCGATGCCGGCGATGCACTTTTCAGCGAAGACCTTGGCGGCGTTGGTGAGCAGGTTGATGGCCGTCAGCAGGTTGGTGGCGATCAGCGGCATGGCGACGTTGAGCTGCAGGATGCTGCCGACGCCGCCGGTGGCGCCGGCCGCAATCGCCGCGTCGCATCCGACGACCTGGCAGGCGACCTGGATGACGCTCTCGCAGATGACCGGGTTGACCTTGCCGGGCATGATGCTGCTGCCGGGCTGCAGCGCCGGCAGGCGAAGCTCGGCCAGCCCGCACCGGGGACCCGACGCCAGCAGGCGGATGTCCGAGGCGATGCGCCCCATCGCCAGCGCCGTCGAGCGCAGCGTGCCCGAAGCTGCCAGCGCCGCAGCCGGGGCCGACTGCGCGGCGAAGTGATTGCCCGCCTCGTGGATAGGCAGGTGCGCCTCGACCGCGAGGATCTTGCACACGGCTGCAGCAAAACCCGCCGGGGCGTTGAGCCCGGTGCCCACGGCCGTGCCGCCCAACGCCACCTCGCACAGTCCCGCCGTCGCCGCCTGCAAGCCCGCCAGGCACGCGTCGATCTGAGCGGCAAAGCCCGAGAACTCCTGCCCCAGGCGCATGGGGACGGCGTCCATCAGATGCGTGCGGCCGATCTTGAGGACCGAGTCAAAGGCGGCGGCCTTGAGCTTGAGCGCCTCCGACAGCGCCCGCAGCGCGGGGACCAGGCGGTCGTGAATGGCCATCGCGGCGGCAAGGTGAATGGCCGCAGGGATCACGTCGTTGGAGGACTGGCCCATGTTGACATGGTCGTTGGCGTGGACGGCGGCGCCCGTCAGTTGGGCGGCGCGGGCGGCGATCACCTCGTTGACGTTCATGTTGGTGCTGGTGCCGCTGCCGGTCTGGAAGACGTCGACGGGGAACTGCCCGCGGTGGCGGCCTTCGATGATCTCGGCCGCCGCCTGCGCGATCGCCTCGGCCAGGTCGGGCGTGATGCGTCCGGCGGCCTTATGTACGGCGGCGGCGGCGCGCTTGATGCGCGCGACGGCGGCGATGAACTCGGCGGGCATGGGCCAGCCGGAGATGGGAAAGTTGTCAACCGCGCGGGCGGTCTGCGCGGCGTAGAGCGCGTCGGCCGGCACGGGCATGGGTCCCAGCGAGTCTCGCTCGATTCGGTCTTGGGCCATAGCAGGCTCCTTTGCTGGCGGGATTATACTCGTCTTGCCCTGCTTCTTCCCCATCCTGTTAATCTTCTCAATCCCGGCAATCCCGATCTTCCCGGGAACCACAGCCAGACCGCGAGCGTCTCAATTGCATGGGGCGGCGTTGCCTTGCCCGCGGCGGCGGCGTAGACTCGTAGGTGACATGAGTGCGTTCATCAAATATTTCCGCCAGCATCCCTGGCAGCGCCGGCTGCTGACCGCCCTGGCGACGCTGGTTGTTGCGCTGGTCGCGGCCATCGTGCTGGCCAACCCCGTGCGCGACTGGATGCTGATGCGGGATCTCTGCAGCGACGACTTCGATCGGCGCAGCCAGGCCCAGGCGACCCTGCGGGAGATAGTGCTGCAGACGAATTCGCCCGAGTCGATTATCCATCGCCTGGAGGAAGGCCTGGACACCAGCGACGACACGCGGTTCGACCGCATCGCGCAGGCCCTGAGCGTGGCGCATCGGTTCGCCGAATCTACCCGCACCCCCGAACAAAAAGACCGCCTCTGGAGCATCCGGTTGCAGCAGACCCCCGATCCGCAACTGCGGATGGAGATGATCGAGACGACCCTGGCCGGCGGACGCCGGAACCAGTACGTGCGGCGCATGATGCAACGCGGGGCCGCCGACGCCGATGCGAAGGTGCGCATCCGCTCGGCGCTGCTGGCAGCGGTGCTGCAGGACGACGCAGCGCTGACGGCCCTGCTGGCCGACAAGGAACCCGCCGTCCGCGCCGCCGCGGCTGTCGACGCGGGGCTGGCCAACCGCACCGCCCTGGCCGAAAAGATCCGCCCGCTGCTGGATGACAAGGACGACCTGACCGCCGCCTCGGCGGCCTACGCCCTGGCGGCGATGAACGACGAGCAGCTCTTGGAAGCTCTGCCGGGCCTGATCGATGCCAGCGGCGCCGGCCCGCGACAGGAAGGCCTGCTTCACGCTCTGCGCCTGGCGTCGCCGGAGACGCAGGCCGAGGCGCTGGACAAGATCTTTGCCCGCGCCGCCGCCGACGCTCGCCCCCCATCTCCCCTGGCGATCATATTGGCCGGCGAGGCGCGACATGCCGCGGCCGCCGATGCCGTCAGGAAGATACTGGATCAGGCCGCGGGAAAAGCGAACCCCGCCCTGTCGGAGGCCCACGTCCTGGCGGCGCTGCTGGCCGCGCGGCAGCTGGGCGTGCCGGTGGCGGACGATGCAAGCACGCTGATGCTGCACTACTGGGGGCCGCCCGTCGAGCTGACCATGGTCGCCGCGGCCGAGGTGCTCGGCGAGCAATTCCATCCTGAGTCGTCCGCGGAATCCAGGCCGGCGCCGGACAGTCAAGGGCTTGGCGCCCTGCGCATGGCTGCAGCCTATGTCCCCGCCCCCGTGCAGACTCAGCCATCGCAGACGCAGGCCACCCAAACCCGTTCCTCCCAATCTCTTGACAGCAGCAGCGATGAGGATCGCTCTATGCCTCTGGCAAGGGCGGCGGCCGCGGCGGCGCTGTGGCAGATTCGTCCCGCATCCTCATATATCGTCAATGAGGCTCCGGCTGACGAAGCTGCCGGCGGGCTGGCAGTGCTGAAGTTCAATCGCGACTCTAGCGCGTTCTACGTGCACCTGGTTGCCGGAAGCGACTCGAGCCTTTCCGGCGAGTACCTCGCGTGGCATCTGGCGCACAGCGACAAGAAGAAGGAAGCTTTTGAGACGGGCCTGGGCATGCTGCCGCCGCCCAACGCCCCGCCCGAGCAGCGCGTCTATAACGAGAACGTGCGGGCGGCCGGGGCCATGCTGCTGGCGATGTCGGCTTCCAACGACGAGCAGAAAGCCGCCGCCCTCGCGCGCATCGTCCCGCGCCTTCAGGGCAAGAATCAGGAAGACGACCCGTACGCGGCCGGGGCGTACCGCTGCGCGCTGCTGATCCTGGGCGATGGCAACTTCAAGCAGGTGCGGCAACTGGCGGAAAACCGCGAGTTTCCCCAGCGGCGGGTGCTCACGGCCCTGCTCTGGGCCGGCGACGTGCGCTGTCTCGACAACGTTCTCTGGACGCCCTCGCTGACGTCCCAGGAGGTGGCGTATCTGCTGATCAACAAGGGCATCGCAGAGGTTATCGCCGCCCTCGTGAGCGATCTGCCGGCTGTCGACGCGGTCGTCTCGCCGCGGGTGATGCACTGGCAAACGCAAATCCTGCGCGACGCGTACCTGCTCCGCCGCCCGCAACTCAAGTCCGGAGCGGGCCAATGAAGGCCACGGCCCTGGCCGCCGGGCTGCTGGACGCCGCGGCATCGCTGGGCGACTTGATCTGGCCGGAAGTCTGCGCCGCCTGCGCCGCCGCGCCGTGTCTGGAAGACAAGCTCTGCGGCGACTGCGGCCGCAATCTGCTGAGCCTGGTGGCGGTGGTTTACTGCCCGCGGTGCGGCGCCTCGCTGGGCCCGAACATCCCCGCCCGCGACGACGGGTGCTGGCAATGTCCCAGGGTTCTGCCGCGCTACAGCGAGGTGGTGCGCCTGGGCCCATACACCGGCCCGCTGCGCGACCTGGTGCGGCAGATCAAGTACCGCCGCCGCCAGCGCATGACCGACCGCCTGACGGAGATGCTCGCCCAGCGCCTGGCCGTGCAGTGCCCTGATCGCTCGATCGACCTGGTGTTCCCCGTGCCGATGCACTGGCGGCGGAGGCTCTGGAGGGGTTTCGACCACGCTCGGGAACTGGCGGCAAAGCTTGCCTGCCGTCTCGACGCCGCCCTCGGAGACGAGTTGATCCGCGTGCGGCACACGCGCCCGCAGACCACACTCTCGCGCAGCGCCCGGCGCGAGAACATGCACGGCGCCTTCGCCATGAGCGGCAGGCACTCGCTCGACGGCGCCTGCGTGCTGCTGGTGGACGACGTGACGACCACCGGCGCCACGGCCGACGAGGCGACGCGCGTCCTGCTGGCCGCCGGAGCCTCGCAGGTCATCCTGGCGGTCCTGGCCAAAGCCGAATCGCATCGCAACTACGAGCCGCCAGGGGAGATTTCACCGCAGAGCTCGCAGAGTTCTTGAGGACAAAGAACAACACGATGGGTGGCACGTCAGCCGGGTGCCGTGGCGCGCAGGGCCGAAGGCCCGGAGAGCCACGACCCCGACCTTCCAGAGAGAGTTGGGGCCGTCATTGGCGTGATTGCCTGGGATCGTGGCTGTCGGGCTTCGCCCTCCCGCCACGGCACCCCTCCGTCTTTCACTTCCTGTCTTCTCTGCGTTCTTTGCGATCTCCGCGGTGAAGAAACTCCTGCAGCAGTAGTTCCTGGCGCTCGGCCATGACGGCCGCGGCTTCGAGCGTTTGGTCGTCGTAGCCCATCACGTGCAGCAGCCCGTGCACGACGTAGAGCAGCAATTCTCGGGTCGGCGCCAGGCCGCGGCGGCGGGCCTCGCGCACGGCTACATCTGCACAGACGATGATCTGCGCTTCGACGGGCCCGCCGGGCGAGCCCAGGTCGAAGGAAATCACGTCTGTTGGGCCGGCGTGGCGCAGGTAGCGGCGGTTGAGCGCGGCGATCTGGCGGGCGTCCACGACGGCGATGTCCGTCTCGGCAAGCTTGACGCCCTCGCGCCGTGCGACGAAGGCGGCCAGAGCGGCGATGGCCTTTCGCGGGACGCGCAGGGCGTGCTGGCTGGACGAAACTCGCACGAGCGGGTTTTGCGGCCTGGACATGTCTTCAGCATAGCGGCCGCAATGACCGATGGCGATACTGGAATTGTCACGGTGAAATCTGTAGAGTAGTTTTCTGTCATGGGGCGGAGGAAACCTGAGTTGTCCGGACAATCGAGAGTGCTGCAAAAGGAGCTTCCTGAGGCATTGGAGCAGGCCCTGAAGCATGCGGGCCTGGCGCCGCGGGAGGCTTGGTTGTGTGTCGATACGGACCTGAATCTCGCCAGCGATTACGAGCAGGTCTTTCTCTGCGCCGAGGCGGACCGCCTCTACACGGCCGCGGTGCCGACGGCCAAGTCGTCCAGCCCCGTGCGGTTGATGCTGACGCGCGAGTCGATCCGCGAGATCCGCACGCGCCAGGGCGTGGGCGGGGGGTTCCTCGAGGCGCTGGTCGAGGGCATTTACGTCGAGGTGCTGGCGTTCTCGAACGCGCGATCGGACGTCTTCCATAAAGTCGCGCCCAAGCTCCGCGCCTGGTGCGAGAAGAAGCCCGTCGCCGTCGGCGCCGAAGACGACGTCGACACCCGGCGCTGCCCCAAGTGCGGGCTGACGCTGGCGTTCCCCGGCGACCTGTGCCAGCGCTGCCTCAAGCGCAGCGCCACGTTCTTCCGCGTGCTCAAGCTCATGCGCCCCTACGCCGGCAAGGCCGCGATAATGATGGCCCTGGTGCTGGCGGCCATCGGCTTGGCGATGGTGCCCCAGAAGCTGGTGCAGTTGCTTATCGACGGCGTGCTGTCGCCCCACAAGGTCGTCTCGGTGCTGTGGTGGCATTTCGACACGCCGATCACGCGAAACGGCAAAGTCACTTTGTTGCTGCTGCTCATCGGCGTGCTGATGTTGATGTACCTCATCACGGCGGTCCTGCAGGCAGTCTCGGGACGGCTGTCCAGCCAGGTCGGCACGCGCATCACGTACGACATGCGCAAGCGGGTCTTCGATCACCTGGTGAAGCTGGGCGTGGATTTCTACGACCGCTACAGCACCGGCCAGATGATGACGCGCGTGGCCATCGACACCCAGCAGATGCAGGGCTTCGTTCAACAGCTCACCTCGGGCCTGCTGGCGCAGCTTATTCAACTGGTCGTCGTGGGCGTGGCGCTATTCACGATCAACTGGGAATTGGCGCTCTACACGCTGGTCCCGGCGCCCTTTGTGGTGGTGGCCACCCGCTTCTTCTGGAAGAAGATCTACCCCCATTACTACCGCGTGCAGGACGCATCGAGCAAGCTCCACGGGGCGCTGAACACCATCCTGTCGGGCATTCGCGTGGTCAAGGCGTTCGGCCAGGAACCGCGCGAGGAAGGCCGCTTCGACCGCTCCAACTCCTACGTGCGCGACCGCGAGCGAGAGGTCCAGTACGCCGTCACCGCCTTCCACCCGAAGGTCTCGTTGCTGTTCCAGGCCGGTTCCATCCTGGTCTGGTACATCGGCGGCCTGCAGGTCATTGATGCCGCCGGAAGACCCGCCGGCGGCATGACGACCGGCGACTTGCTATTCTTCTTCGGGCTGCTGGGGATGTTCTGGGCGCCGCTGACGCAGTTGACGCAACTGACCAACTGGCTGACCAACTTCCTGACGGCCTCGCAGCGCGTGTTTGAAATCCTCGATACGAACTACCAGGTTGCCGAGGCCGCCGAGCCCAAGGCCCTGCCCGCGGCCAAGGGCGCCATCGTGTTCGAGAACGTCTCGTTCGGCTACAACCGCCGCGAGCCGGTGATCAAGAACGTCTCCTTCAGCATCGCCCCCGGCGAGCACATCGGCGTGGTGGGCAAGAGCGGCTCGGGCAAGACGACGCTGATCAACCTGCTGACGCGATTCTACGATGTCGACGAGGGTCGCATCCTCGTCGACGGGATCGACATCCGCCAGATCAAGCTCGACGACCTGCGCCGAAACGTCGGCATCGTGCTGCAGGAGCCTTTCCTCTTCCGCGGCGGCATCTGGGCCAATATCGCTTACGGGCGCACCGACGCCACGCCCGAGCTGGTGCTGTCGGCCGCCAAGGCCGCCAACGCCCACGAGTTCATCATGCGCCACCCGCTGGGGTACGACACGTACGTCGGCGAGCGGGGCGCGGGGCTCTCCGGCGGCGAGCGCCAGCGAGTCTCGATCGCCCGGGCGCTGCTGTACGATCCGCCCATCCTGGTGCTCGACGAAGCCACCAGCAACATCGACACCGAGAGCGAGCAGCTCATCCAGGGCGCCCTGGCCCGAGTGACGGCCGGGCGCACGACGCTGGCCATCGCCCACCGCCTCAGCACGCTGCGCAACTGCAATCGCATCATCGTGATCGACGGCGGCACGGTGGCCGAGTGCGGCACGCACGACGAGCTGATGGCCGGGCAGGCCCTGTACTACCGCCTGGTGAAGATCCAGACCGAGCTGTCGCGCGGCTCGACGGTCGACGCGATGATCGCCGGAGGGCAGGCATGAGTGCGATCGAGAAGAACAACGAGCGGATCGGGCCCGACCCGACGATCACGCGGTTTCTCACGCCGGACATGTGCCGCATCCACCTGGGCAACATGTCGGCGCTGCACGTGACGATCGTCGGCGAGCGGATCTATGGCGGCGTGTTCGCCGCGTACGCGTTTCCGGTGGGGCACCCTGACGGATACGTCTCGCTACTGCACTCCCACAGCACCGGCGAGATCGAGATCGGGATCATCCGCGACCTCAACGAGTTCCCGCCCGAGCAGGCGCAGCTCGTGCGCCACGCGCTGTCGAAGCGGTATTTCGTGCCCGTCATTCACGCCATCGACGAGATGGCCTGGCAGTTCGGCCTCATCGGCGTGGACGTGCAGACCGACAAAGGCCCGCGCAGCTTCCTGATGCGATGGCAGCAGACCAGCGCCGTGGATTACGGCCATCGCGGCAAGGTCCTGATCGACGTGGACGAAAACCGCTACCTGATCCCCGACGTGTCCACGCTGCCGGCCGACCAGCAGCAGCGATTTGTCCGGTTCATCTACTGGTAGCTGAATTAGAGCCTGATGATCACAAGAGTACATCCAGCAGCAGTCGTTCTGGCTGTCTCCATCGTCGCCATCGGATGCTACGCCGTTTCCGCCGGCAGAGCGCAGCCCTCCAAGCCCGCCCCAGCCGCCAACACGGACAGGAAAGCAGACATGAACACGCGTCACGGCCTGGTCGGCCTTCGCCCGCTGCCGCGCAACGACGCTGACCGTAAGCACAATCACGGCGGACCCTGGACCGGCCTGCCGACCTTTGAAGAACAGAAGGGCAACTACCCCTTCGTGGCCGAGCACCTGGACGTCGTCATGGATTGGCTGGACGGCGACTTCAAGACCAAGCGGGGCTTCTTCGAGTATTACTGGGGGCTGAGCAAGAGGGGAGATAGCCTGGTTCCCGAGGAAAGCCCCCTGGTCAAGCACATCCGGGATTGGGAGGCCAGGGGCGGCGAGATTGAGCATATCCTGATTTGCCGCGAATACGATCTGGCGATCCACCGGGGATATCCTGACGCCAAGCCTGGGCCTTTCAAAGAAGACACCCGCATTCTCTTCGCGGAGGATGTGGACCAGATCCGTGCGATGTTCCGAGCGGCCCACGCCAAGGGCCTGCTCAAGCACGACAACTACAAGCTGATGCAGATGGTCCAGCACCCTACCTTCTTCGCCGACGACAAGCGGGTGCGTCCGATCGTCGCGAAAGTGGAGGGCATCGCCTACGAAGCCCACCAGTTCAACCGCCACTGGCCGCTGGAAACCGGATGGTCCAGCCCCAAGAAGGTCGTCCGCGGCGCGAAATGGACGCTCGAACAGGGCAAGGAGTACATCTTCTACTACGGCCCGATCATCTGGAAGTCGCCGCAGTATCATCCGTTCATCGAGCGGGACTGGCTGAAGGCCTACTGGAAGGCCGGCCTGCCCAAGCACAACCCTCGGATGCACTACTACCTGAACACGTTCCCCAACGAGCACGGCCGCGGCCGCCCCGTCGGCCCCGAGTCCAACCCCCACTCCGTCCTGGGCTTCACCAAGTGGCTCATCCAGGAGATCAAAGGCCAGGCCGGCACCACAACCAAGGCCAAGCCGATGATCGGCGCATACTACTTTGACGGATGGTCCGGCAAGAGTAATCACGCCGGGAATCCGAAAGAGCCGTGGGCAAAGAACGCCCCTACCCATCTGAGCCGCCGAATGGTCGAGGAGTTCCCGCAGCGCGAGCCGGTGTGGGGCTGGCGGGACGACACGCTGGAGGCCATGGAGCGGCAGATCGATCTGGCCGCCGATCACGGCTTGGCTTTCTTCGCCTTCTGCTGGTACTGGCACGACGACGCCCGGGCGCTCAATGCCAAGGCCGTCCGGGACGACCCCAAGCACACGGGGCTGGGACTGTTCCTCAAGGCCAGAAACAACCACCGGATGAAGTTCTGCCTGCTGGTGGCCAACCACGCAGGCTTCGACATCAAAGGCGCGGACGCCTGGCGACAGGCCGGCGAGGCCTGGATGCCTTATCTCAAGCACAAGCAGTACCTGACCGTCGGCGACAAGCCGCTGATCATCGTCTTCAACCCCGCTGGAGGCGACAAGGCGGACGTAGCCGCTCTGCAGGAGACGGCGCGTAAGGCAGCCCTGCCGGGGCTGGCCATCGCCGGCTGCGGCGGCGGTTCGCCCGAGGCCGGCTACACCCACCGCACCCACTACAACGTGGCTCCCGGCGGTGCCTCCGGATCGGCGGCACACAAGTATGCGGAACTGGCGGCGGCGAACCAGGCGCAGTGGAAGGGCTCCCCCGAGCAGCCCTACATCCCGATCGTGACAGCCGGCTGGGACAAGCGGCCCTGGGAAGGACCGACGGGGCTATACAACCAGCCAGCGGGCTGGTACTACCCCGACCGGACGCCGGGGCAGTTCGCCGACTGCCTGCGCAAGGCTGTCGACTGGATGGACCGGCATCCCCGCGAGACGACGGCGGAACGCCTCGTCCTGGTCTACGCGTGGAATGAATTCGGCGAGGGCGGATACATCGCCCCGACCAGGGACGATGCCGGCGGTGAGTATCTTAATGCGCTAAAGTCCGTGGTGACGCAGCACCAGGAATCCACCCAACCCGTCGCTCCAACGACGAAGAGCTAAAGGGAAGGCTAAAGGGGTCAGAAGGCTAAAGGGGTCAGGTATGCTCTGTAGAAAAGCTCTTAATAGACGCCACAGGATCATGACGTTGTGAGTCAGAGCCAGCAATACCATTTCGCGGCATTGTGCCCAGTAGCTTCGGGCATGAAGATGATCCCCAAGGTTTCGCTTGATCATGCTGAACA
>JAJFVE010000186.1 GCA_021371965.1 Planctomycetaceae bacterium | reverse complement strand
GGCCGGACAGCTCGCGCATGGCCTGGGCCCAGCGACTGGTCGAGTCGGCCAGCAGCAGCACATTGAGGCCCATCTGGCGGTAGTACTCGCCGAGGGTGGCGGCCGTGTAGACGGAGGCCTCGCGGGCGGCGACGGGCATGGCCGAGGTGTTGCAGATGATGATGGTGCGTTCCATGAGGCTCTTGCCGGTGCGCGGGTCGGACAGCTGGGGGAACTCGCGCAGGGTCTCGACGACCTCGCCGGCCCGCTCGCCGCAGGCGGCGATGATCACCACGTCGATCTCGGCGTGGCGGGAGGTGATCTGCTGAAGGACGGTCTTGCCCGCCCCGAACGGTCCGGGGATGCAGTACGTGCCGCCGCGCACGATGGGGAACATCGTGTCGATGATCCGCACGCGGGTGACCAGCGGCTCGGTGGGCATCAGGCGGCGGCGCGAGACGTTCAGGGCGACCTTGACCGGCCAGTTCTGCTGCATCGTGACGCTGTGGCGCTGGCCGGTCTCGTCGCTGAGCACGGCGATCTCGTCGGCGATGGTGTACTGGCCCGCGGCGACGATCGATTCGACCTTGCACCGCCCCTGCAGGGCGAAGGGCGCCATGATCTGGTGCGTGAAGATGCCCTCGGGCACGGTGCCCAGCGTCGCGGCGGCGGCGACGCTGTCGCCCACTGCCGCCTTGGGCGTAAAGTCCCACTTGCGATCGATGTCGAGCCCGTGGATGTACTGGCCGGGCTGGAGGAAGAAGCCGGCAGACTCGGCCAGCTTGGGCAGGGGGTTCTGGAGGCCGTCGTAGATCTGACCGAGCAGGCCCGGACCCAGGACGACCGAAAGCATCTCCTGGCGGAACTCGACGGCGTTGCCGACCTTGAGCCCGCGCGTCTCCTCGAAGACCTGCAGGTCGGCGCGCTGCCCGCGGATGCGGATCACTTCGCTGAGCAGGCGCGCCCCGTCGCTGCGGCAGCAGTACCCGATCGAGTTCTGCACGACCTGCCCCTCGATCTGGGCGATCACCATGTTTCCGTAGACTGCAACGATTCGTCCATTCACGGGATTGTCCTCATGCCGGCCGGGCCTGCCGGGCGATGCCCTGGCGGCTGATCCGGTCCCACCGGGCCAGCAGCAGCAGGCGTGCGCCGTAGGCGACCAGCTCGTCATCATCGAACGTAAACCACGCGTCGTGGCTGGAAATCCAGTCCCAGCGGTGATGATCAAGAACGTCAGCCGCCGCCAGCGGCGTGGGGGCGGCTTTCCAGTCGGCGATCATCGGGTCGAAGTTCGCCACTTCGGCCAAGTCGCCGGCGACGAGATAGGGCTCGGCGTCGAGGCCCAGTGCGCGTGCCCGCGCGGCGGCCAGGGCGTTCCGCAGGGCCACTTCGTGGGCGACCCACAGGGCGAGAAACTCGCTGCCCACCCGCGCGGCCACAGCGGCGGCGTGGCGGAAATAAGTTTCCCAAAGTGTGTCTTCGGACGCGCGGGGCGAGGCGCCGCCGGCGGCGCCGACCAGGAACTCCGGCAGCGGTTGTTGATCGCGCAGTTGGGCCGCGGTCAAAACGGCTGGCTCGGCGGCGTCCACCTGCTCGGCCAGGATGCTCGAGCGCTGGAGCAGATCGTCGCTGAGGAAGATGGCCTCGACAGCCTCGCGCGCGGGGGGGCGGTCCGACACGTGGGCCAGCATCGCCGCGGGCGTCATCGGCGGGGGAGTTCCCAACCGCCCAAGGGCAGGCAAAGCTGAGATCAGGTAATAATTGTCGCCGGCCATGCTGGGTTGATCCTTCAGTCAGCCTTCTTCATGACCTTCTTGAGCGTCTCTCGCAGGGCGGGGGCGACCAATTGGGTGAGAGTGTCGGCTATCGATTCGGCCGTGACCTCGACGGTGGCACCCTGCACGGTGAACTCGAAGCCCGACTGGGCCAGCGTCGCGTTGAGGTCAAAATGCCCGCGGAGCTTATCGACGGCCTGGCTGCCAATTTCTTTCATCGCCCAGTTCACGAGCTTGTCGCGCATCTCGGGCTTGACGTTGGCGACCAGCCATGCCTGGCCTTCCTGCTCGGCTTTGACGTACGACAGGACGATCTCGTGCAGGAGCTTG
This sequence comes from Planctomycetaceae bacterium, assembly GCA_021371965.1. The sequence goes on along the minus strand of JAJFVE010000186.1, from coordinate 7,939 downwards.
CCGATGAGATTGGGGTCTTCAAGCTGCCGTGCGGCCGCATCTACCAGGACGAGGCGCGCCGCCCGCACGACGGCCTCTTGGAGTTTCAGCGCCGCGTCTCGGCAGGCCAGTTCGAGCTGCGTGTTGGCGCGGGCGAGGGTTCCTGCGGCCTGGGCTTGCGCTTCGTTGACGATCTGCTGGCCTTGGCGGCGTGCGTCGTCGAGGATTTTGGCGGCCTGCTCATTGGCGGCGTTGATGATCTGCTCGGCTTGACGGCGTCCGGCATCGACGCCTTCAGTTTGCAGCTTGGCCACGAATGTCTCAATGCTTTGGGCCATACGGCGGGCTCCTGGAAAGAGTAAAATCGTCTCAACAGAGGATAACACGACCACCGGGCGCTCAACAGTAGTTTTCGTCCGTTTCGGCCAAACCTCAAGAAATCATTTCCGGATGCCGGTCATGATCTGGAGGCGGCCTTTGGCTTCCTTGCGTTTGGCGTCGGGCATGGTCATGGTTATCTGCAGTAGACCCGCGACCGGGGCCTTGAAGGAACACTTGGGTTCGATGACGAACGTCTTGGCGGGCAGGGTGCTGATGCGCCCGTGCAGGACAATTCCCTCTGCCGGGATGCCCTGGGGGCCAATCACTTTGCCGTCCAGGGTCCAACTTCCCGTCACCGTGAAGTCGACGCTCTGCCCTTCGGTCAGTTGGACGACCGTCATCCACTGCGAGTTCTCGACAGGGCACTGCACCGCGCGTTGCCAGGCGTAGTCCACCGCCGGCGCCGCGGCGTGGGCGGGCTCGGGGGCGTGCCCCGCTGCCGCAGGGGTGTTGACGCCGGCCACGGGCGGTACCGGGTCCTCCATCGTCTCTTTCGGGTCGGGGCTGATACCGGCGGCCTTCAGGGTCGCCAGCGCCTCCGGGTGCGTCGGCTCGAAGCGGCAGATGAGCTTGTAGGTGGTGATGGCCTCGGCGAGTTTGCCCGTCTGCGTGAAATTGTGGGCCTGGGCGACCAGGGCCCGCACGGCAGTCTTGTTGGCGTTGTCCACCGACTGGTCTCGTGAGCGGCGAGCGGTGTCGACCGCCGCCTTGAACTGCTTGTCGGCCGATTCGATCTGCCTGGCACGCACGTCCATCACGGCCGCCAGGGCCTTGTTCTCGACTGTGGCCGGCTGCGTGGAGGGGGCGGCTGAAGGTTTGCTGATCAGCAGGACCAGCGGGAACAGCATGGTCATCATGATTGTGCCTCTCTAGATAATCTTGAGGAGCTTCATGGCGTAAACAATCTGCTGGGCAATCTGGGCCAGGGTGAACACGGAACAATCATAGGTCAGATTGAAGCACGGTTGTTGTGCGCCGGACGTTTCGTACATTCGCCGCAGATACTCTCGTTCCTCTTCCATCGCACGGATTCTCAACCGCGCCTGGGTCTCGCCCAGCCCCTCGCGGAAGGCCACCTGCTTGACGCGCCAGTTCTCCGGCGCCTCGACGCGCACCGACAGGCCGTTGGCGAGGTCCTGCGTCGCGCCGCTGGCCCCCTGGCCGATCAGGATGGCGTGCCCTTCAATGGCCAGGCCGCGAATGATCGTCGTGATGCGATTGCGGATCGCCTGCCCTGAAGGGGTCTGGTCCTTCGAGAGCGATCGAAAGAGGCCTTCCAGGAATCCGGGTTTGGAGCGGCGTTGCTTTTCGAGGAACTCCTCGGCCACGTTCGTTTCGGTCGCGAGTCTGGAAAGGATTTCCCTATGGTAAATCTTCCAGGTCCGCTCCGAGGGCGACAGGTTCTCGTTGAGAATCTCCATCAGCAGCAGGCCCAGCGAAAACCCGTAGCATCCTGCTTGGCGTGAAATCGTGATGAACGGACCGGCGTTGGCGGCCTCATCTCCCTCGACGGCGCTGCTGTTCATGTGTTCGGATAACGATATCTTGGCCATACGCAATCCCTTTTAGGCCTCATGTGCCTGCCTTATTTTACACTGGCAGGGGAACCGATGCCAGCGCTCAATGCCCGCGGCGCAGGCTTTCTTGTGCTCGATTCAGGCGCCGTCTACACTTGTGCCGAAGGCTTGGCGCGACCGTTATGCCCGAACGTGCGGTCGGCGTCGAGCTTGCCGAAGATCATCCGCCCCGCCGACGTCTGGAGCACGCTGGTGACGACGATCGTGATCTCGCGCCCGATGTGATCGCGCCCCTGCTCGGCCACCACCATCGTTCCGTCGTCGAGGTATCCCACGCCCTGTCCGGCGTCTTCGCCGGGGCGCAGCATCTTGATCTTCAGCGTCTCGCCGGGCAGCAGGACGGGCTTGAGGCCGTTGGCCAGGTCGTTGATGTTGATGACATCTACCCCGCGCAACTGGGCGATCTTGTTGAGATTGTAGTCGTTGGTGACGACGCGCGCGTTGAGATGGTGGGCCATGGCCACCAGCTTGGCGTCGACCTCGCTGAGGATCTCGACATCCGGAATGCTCAGGTCCGAAATGACCATGTTGAGCTTGGGGTTGTCCTGGAGTTTGTCCAGCACGTCCAGGCCGCGGCGGCCTCGGTTGCGCTTGAGCTTGTCGGCCGAATCTGCGACGGCCTGCAACTCCGTCAGGACGAATCGTGGGACAATGACCTCGGACTCCAGAATTCCCGTGGTGGCAATGTCGGCGATGCGCCCATCGATGATGACGGAGGTGTCCAGCAGCAGCGGGCGCGGGCCGCGCGACTCCTTGGCGAACTCGACATAAGGAATCACGAAGCGGAAGTCGTCTTTGGTCTGCAGCACGAACGTCACGCACAGGAACACCGCCATGGCCCCGACGAGCACCTTCACCAGCGGCACGGCCAGCTTGAGCCCCTGGTCCTGGTTGAAGATCGGGAAGATCTGCGAGACCAGATCGACGATCAGGCCCAGGCCGAAGGCGATAATCAGCCCGCCGATGAGCCCGAAGAACAGCCCGCTGATCATCTGCAACCGCTTGCGGCGCCAGAGGATGTCCACCAGCACCAGCGCAAAGGCCGACAGGACCGGAATGGTGATGTAAAGGATAACGTAGGCTGGACCGCGGGAGGTGACTTCGCCCTGGGAGGAAGCGTCTTTCTGGAATGCAAAGAACGTCGTCAGCGCGATGACGATCAGCAGAAAGATCATGCGGATCAGGTGCAAGACCATGTCGGATATCCGTCCATTATTGAAATAAGATCAGCCCATTACGGGTCTAACCCCGTTGAGCCCAGATCATACCTCGTCTCTGGAAAGATTCAACCGCGTTTCCGGCGGCACAGGCTTTCCAGACCGCGACTCTTTCTCTCCACAGCCTGGGAAAGCCGTGCCACGTCAGCAATCCTACGCAAGCGATTCGCACAAAGTTCGATAGTTGCAGAAATTGCAGTGCTCGCTCGATCGGCGGGTGAACCGTCCGCAGCGCCGCATTGCCAGCAGCTCGCCCGCCATGGTTTCAATTTCCGCCCGCGCCGCCTGCGAACACTCGCCCGCAAAGACGCACGCCGCCACGCCCGGACGCAGGAAATACAGCGTCGCATCGGCTGGAGGCTCGTGAAGCAGCGCCCTCGCCGCCAGGGCGTACGCCGCCATCTGGAGGCGGTATCGCCGGGCCTTGGTCGCCACTTCGGCAGCCGCGACGCGATCGCTCTTGTAATCGACAATGTGCCAGCCGCCCTCGTCGCGGTACAGCAGGTCGATCTGCCCCCGTAGCGTCAGTGGGGCGACGTCGAGGGTGAAGGACAACTCCGTCAGCCGCTGCCGGGCTCGCAACAAGCCCTCCCAGAACGGCTGGGCGGTGAGACGGTCGAGCATGTCCTGCAGTTGGGCGGCGGCCTCGTCGGCGTGGGAGGCCAGGTCCATTTCCAACTGCGCCGCTGCCACCGAGACCAGTTCGCCCGCCGGCTGCATGGCCGCCGCGTCAAGCAACTCCATGCAGCGGTGGAACAGTGTGCCTTGCTGTGCGGCGTTGAGCCCCGCGATGGCATCGGTGGGCGGGGCAGCATGTTCGCTGATGGGCGCGCGGCCATGAATGTCCGGCACGGCCAGTTCGTACCGCCAGCGGTAGAGCATGGGACAGGTCTGAAAATCAGCCAGTGCGGTCACCGCCACCGTCAGCCTCGCATTGTCCGCCGGCAAAGCCCCCAACAGCGCCGGGCGCCATGGCGGCCGTTGTCCAGCCAAACCTTCCTTGCCCGCGGCGCCCAGAATCTTCGCCGCCAACTCATCCCCGTCCGTCGACTGTGCCAGCAGCTTCGCCCCGCCGCGAGCTGCCGCTTTTGCACGGGGCATTTCTCCCGCAGCGGCGCTGCGGACAGCCGCCACGAGCCCCTCACCATACGGCAGCGTTTCACGGCCCGAGTCGATCGCCGCGGCGATCCCCAGCACGGAGTCCATCTCCGCCAGCGGACTGTTGGAGGGTTTGAACTGCCCACTCTCGCTACGGACGTCGGCCCCGACGAGGATCAGGTGGTCCTGGTGCCGCGTGACGGCCACGTACAGGCGGCGCAGGTCCTCGCGGCGGTCTTCGACGGCTTCGAGGCGGCGGGCCAGGTCGTACATCAGCGGCGTCTCGGGGCCATCCTCGTCGTCTTCCTGCTGCGGTTTGCAGGTCAGGCCCACGTCGGAGCGGCCCAGCACCGAGGCGGTGGAAGGGCGGCTGCCGGAACTGAGGTCCGGAACGATCACCACGGGGAACTCCAGCCCCTTGGCCTTGTGGATCGTCATCAGGCGAACGACGTCCTGCTCTTCCGCCGCCACCGCCGCCTGCTCGTAGCGCGAGTCGTCGATAATCATCTCGCCGGCCTGGGCGATGAAGGCGGCCAGGCTCATGCCGTCGGACGAGGCCCGCCGGGCCAGGTCGATCAGCATCCTCAGGTTGCCCAGCGGGCGGCTGCCGCGTCCCTGAGCCAGCAGCGAGGCTTCAAATCCGGTCGTGGCCAGCAGCTCGCTGATCATCGCGTCGATGGCCATCGCGTCCTTGGCTGCATGCAGGCGGGTGATGCACGTGACAGCCGTCCGCAACGCGGTGGCGTCGCCGGGCGGCAGCGAGTCGGCCAAGTCCGCCCCCTGGAGCGAGTGCAGGTACGGGCGGTCGCAGTGCGAAGCGATGTGCATCAGGGCGTTGTCGTCCAGGGCGAACATGCTGCTGCGGAGCACGCCCATCAGAGCCACGTCGTCAAAGGGATTGTCGATCACGCGCAGGGCGTTGAGCAGGTCGAAGACTTCCTGCTGTCGGAAGAAGCCCGTGCCGGCAACGACGTAGTAAGGGATGTCGCACGCGGCCAGGGCCCGCTCGAAGTCCGGGCTGGGCGTCATGCGGGCGAAGAGGATGGCGATGTCGCGGGGGCGCACCGCCCGCCAGTCGTTGGCCTGGCGGTCCCAGACGAGCTTCTCCTTGTTCGCGATCATCCGGTGGATTCGCTTGGCCGTCAGCACCGCCTGGGCCTGGGCCATGGTGCGGGCGTCGTTGCCGGCCTCGCCCTGCGGGGCGGCCAGCAGGATCTCGACCGAGGGCCCCGACGGCAGCTCCTTGCGATTGGCGATGACGGGGGCGTACTGCTCGCCCAGCAGCGGGGCGAAGAGGTGGTTGACGAACTCCAGCCCCGCGCGGTGCGTGCGGAAGGAAACATCGAGGCTCTTGTTGCCCTCGCGACCCAGGCGCATGCAGAGCTGCTCGAAGACCTCGACCTGCGCTCCGCGGAAGCGATAGATGCTCTGCTTGGCGTCGCCCACCAGGAACAGCTTGCCCTCGGGAACCGCCCCGCCCTCGCCGCGGCCGCAGATCAGCCAGTTCAACAGCCGCATCTGCAGCGCGTCGGTGTCCTGGCACTCGTCGACGAGGTACTGGTCCGCCTGGCGGGCGAGGCTGTCTCGCACGGACGGGTCGCTCGCCAGCAGCGCCTCGGTGCGGATGAGCAGGTCTTCAAAGTCCAGCAATCCCCGGGCGCGCTTGCGGGCGTCGTAGATCTTCGTCGCCGCTACCGCCGCCTGCGCCAGCGTCGCCAGCAGTTCCGCCGCCTGTGCGTCGGCCGGACCGGTCTGGCGGGAGAAGATCTCGTATTCCGTTTCAAACCGCTCGCGCAGCAGCTTGATCTGGTCGCGGACGGCCTTGGCGGCGCCTTTTTCGCCGCCCCAGCTTTTGTCGGAACCAACCGCCCCGGGGCGAACTGCGGCCATCTGCTCGAACGTCTCGCGCGTGCGCGATGCGGCGTTGCTCACCAGGCGCTGCCCGAGCTCCAGCGCCTGCTCGTGAAACGCCAGCAGTTTGTCCGCCGGCGAAGTGCAATTGAACGTCGCCAGCTCAGCCAGTGCCGTCCGGATCACCGCGTCATTCTCCACCCTCTGCCAGGCGGCGCCGCGAAGCCGCGGCAGGGCGTCCTGCCATCGTTTCAGCGTGATGGCCGGGTCGGTGAAGTCTGCAGGGTTGAAGCGGCTGCGTATGTCGACGAGGTTTCGCACCTGGTCGAGCACGCGCTGGAACGTGCAAACCGCCAGCAGGTCGGCGATCTCCTGCCCGCCGCCCTCGACGGCCTCGAGCACCGCCTGCTGTGCGGCGTCGGCGATCATCGAGCTGCTGAGCATTTCGTCGGCGCAGACGGCAAAATCCGGATCGGCTCCGGCCTCGATGGCGCGGCTTCGCAGCAGCGCCGAGCAGAAGCTGTGGATGGTCGAGATGCGCGCCTGGGGGAGTTGCGAGATCCACTGGCGGTATTGCCGGCGCGCCTCGCCGGTGGTGCGGTGGGCGGCCTTGGTCAACTCTCGCCGCACGCGCTGGCGCATCTCGGCGGCGGCTTTCTCGGTGAACGTGATGGCCACCAGGCGCCCCAGGGCGTTGGCGGGGTCGGGGTGTTCTTCAAGCAGCCGCGTGAACCGCAGCGCCAGCACGAGCGTCTTGCCGCACCCGGCCCCGCTGGATAGCGCCAGGCTCTGTCGGCCGTTCTCAACGGCCTGGGCCTGGACCGCGGTCAGTTTAGGCACCGCCTCGCTCATGGGCGACCCTCCCCCGCGTCACGGGCGTCTGCGGCGGCCTTGATCTCCTGTCGCGCCTCGACGAATTGGCAGATCTGGCGATAGTCGCAGTAGTCGCACCCGCCGGCGGGCATCAGGTCGAATCGCCCCGAGCGGATGGACTCGACCGTGCGCCCGATGGCCGCCAGGGCCTCATCGAGCTGCTCAGCGAAGGCATCGTTGATCTTGTACTTGCCGCGCGAGCATGCGATCTCGGCGAAAAACAGGCGCCGGACATTGCCGCCGCTGACGTGGTCGAACAGCCCGCCGATGCATCTGGCCCCCAGCAGCACCTCGGCGGCCTTGATGTAGACCGGCAGTTGCACGTTCTGGGCGGCCTTAATGGCGTCGGGTCGCGGCAGGGCGCCGGTCTTGTAGTCGACGACCATCAGCCCCTCGTGCCCCTCGAAGCTCACGCGATCGACGCGGTCGATCTTGCCCTTGACGCGCACGGTCCCTGTTGGCGTGGCGATGCTCACGGGCTCCTTCGTGCCAGCCGGATCGGCCGGGCCCTCGGCCGCACGGGCATCGAGACCGAAACCCAGCTCGAAGGCCATCGACTCGGCGGCCAAGGCGTCCGGGGATGAGCGGGCGGCGAGGTAGTCGCCGATGTCCTGGTGCATGCGCTGGCGCTGCAATTCCCACAGGCGCGGGTAGGCGGCGTACTTGGCGCCCAGCACGTCCGAGGCCTGGGCGACCGCGTCGGTCAGGGCAGCCGCCAGGGCATCGGCGCCGACAGCGGCCAGCCGCACCGCTCCGCCGTCACGCAGGCGCATCATCACGCGGCAGAGCACCTCGTGGCAGAAGATTCCGCGCTCGACCGGCTCGATGCGGCGCTGCGGCTCCTCCAGCGGCTCCAACTGCAGCACGTACTTGCCGAAGAACCGCCACGGGCACAGACCGAACGTGTTGAGCTGGCTGGCCGAGAATGCATGGGCCTCGCCGAACTGCTCGCCCAGCGCCGCC
>JAJFVE010000179.1 GCA_021371965.1 Planctomycetaceae bacterium | reverse complement strand
CGCGGCGGATGGGAACCATGGCTGGCGGCGATTGACCCGGCAGCCGGCAAGCTGCTCTGGAGCCGCTCGCTGGGCGAGTCGCTGCGGTTCAACTGCGACCAGGGCATCGCCCAGGTGTTCCTGCGCCACAAAGGAAACGAGGCCGCCATCGAGGTCGTCATGCCCGCCGCGATGACCGACGAGACCGGCTGGCTGCCCGCGGCCGCCAGCATCGACCCGGCCACGGGGCGTCTCAAAGAGGTAACGCGAATATGCCCCGGCGCTGCGTCTATGCCGCCGATGGCCGCAGCCGATGCGGCTTTGGGCTACGTGGCCCGCGAGGCGGGCAAGCCCTCGCAAGTGCGACTGGGCGCACTGCCGGGCAGGCCCGCCCCGGCCAAACCATGGGCCCGCGAGGTCAACCCCGACGTCAACTGGATGTACCCCGGTCAGTTTTCCCTCGAAGGCCGCCCCGGCGGAATCTACGTGCGCCAACTCGGGCTGCTGATGCACTACGACACGGCCGCCGGCCGCGAGGTGCTCTACACCTTGCCCGACGACCAGTTGCCCGCGCCGCCCCCGCCGCCGCCTGCCCCGCCCCGCAGGGGCAAGCAGGCCCGGCCCGATCCGCCCGCGCCGCCGGCGGCACCGCAACCGCCACGCGGCGTGCACGCGATCCTCGACTTTCAGGATGTCGGGACAACAACGGTCGTCGTCTCGGCGTGGCGCGGGCAGTGCAAGACCCGCCAAGGCCGCTACAAACGGTACTGGAACTACGACGCCGTCCCGCTCAGAATATATATGGATGTCTTCGACCGCGCGACCGGCCGCCATATCGCCCGACAGGAACTCGCCGGCGCCGCCTGCGTGCAGTTTGGCCGTTCCTGGACCGACCCCAACCCCGCGCGCATCCTCGACGGCGCAATTATCGTGGGCGACAGCGCGGGGGTGCATGTTTTTGCCCCGTAAGAACCCCTGACCGTGACAACCGGCGGAGCATATTCGGCCGCTGACAATCAGGCCGCTCTGCTCTTGCGTTTTTCGCCGCCACGCACCACGCCCGTCAGGGCGATAATGCCTTTGATCATCAGGCTCGCCAGCAGCGTCAGCAGCAGCGTGGCGTAGATATAGCCCAGCAGCGGCCAGAGGTCTTCCATCAGGCCCGAGAACTTCTTGTTCAGCGCGGCGATGACGGCGATGACGAGAGCCACGACGACCGCGGCCGCCAGCGTCGCACGCAGGTCGCGCCGCACCGGGCCAAGCCGCACCGACAGGCACAGCGCCAGGTACGCAAACAGCGGGACGCGCCAATTGAGCCAGTCGAGATTGGGCACCATCTCGCAGGTAGCCTTGAGCAGCGAGACCTGGCCGGAAAGCTGCTTCCAGAACGCGTCCCACCCGGTCGGCAGAGCCTTGGGCAGCGTCGCGCCCTGGCGGGCGAACTGGTCGAGCACGGCCTCGCCCAGCAGCGCGTTTGCGCCGAGAATCGCCGCCGCGCACGCCGCCAGCGCCAGCAGCGAGGCGATGATCGGCCCGAGCACCTTCAGGCGAGGCGAGGCGTCGGTCGCGGGCTCGCCGTCGGCCGCGGCGCCCTTGGAGGAGTCGGCGGGCATCAGCCGCGCGTGGCGGATCTCGCCGCCGGTGATCAGGCATCCGAAGATGTACGCCATCTCGGCAACCAGCGTGCCCGGAAGCAGCGCCCAGTTGACCCACGCCGGCCGCGTCATGCCCGCCCAGAGGCGGTACACGCCGGTGCCCAGAAATACGATCAACAGCAGCCAGAGAACAAACGCGGCATAAAGCATTCGAGCGTCCTCGTGAGGGTTCTCAATTGCTTATCGACCGCAGCGGCGGCAAAGACTGAAGAAAAGGACCGCAGGGACCGCAACGACTGGATGGACCCTACGCAATCTCGCTCTCCCCGTCTCCTCCCCGTCGGATCTCGGATCGGTTTTCCAGAAATCCTCTTGCAAGGTTGGCGGCGATTGCTAGAATGCGTGGTTCGCACGCTTTGTGAGAATTGTCAGTCCCAGGCCGGGCCCTTTGCGGGGCGGGCCGATGCGGAGAACGTCGTGGCTGTCAGGTTAAGAATGAAACGGTTTGGCAGGCGGAATCGCAGCTTCTTTCGGCTCAATGCGATTGATTCGCGCACCCCGCGCGACGGTCGCGTGATCGAAGAACTCGGCTGGTACGATCCCCGGGCAACGGACCCCCAGGCCCAGATCTCGCTCAAGCGCGAGCGGATCGAGCACTGGCTGGCGGTCGGCGCCCAGCCCTCCGAGACGGTGCGAGACCTGCTCAAGAAGAGCGGCATCGCCGTCTCGAAGTAACGCCGCCACGGCGGCCCAACGGGTCTGCGATGGCCTTGCGCATCGACATCCTCACGCTGTTCGTCGAGATGTTCGGTGACTTCAGCAAGACGAGCATCGTCGGCCGGGCCGTCCAGCGCGGGCTGGTCGAACTCCACTTAACCAACATCCGCGATTTCGCGGTAGATGCATACGGCAGCGTCGACGACGCGCCCTTTGGCGGCGGTGCGGGAATGGTGATGATGTGCCAGCCGGTGTTTGCGGCTGTCGAGCACGTCCGCCCCCAGGCCGAGCTGCCGGGCAAGGTCGTGCTGCTGACGCCGCAAGGCCGCCCGCTGACGCAGGCGGTCGTGCAGGAACTGGCCGCCGAGCCAAGGCTGATTTTGCTGGCCGGGCATTACGAAGGATTCGACGAGCGGATCCGGACGAACTTGGCCGATGTCGAGATCAGCCTGGGAGACTTCGTGCTCTCAGGCGGCGAGATCGCGGCGATGGCCTTGACCGACGCCATCGTGCGGCTGCTGCCCGGAGCGCTGGGCGGCGAAACGTCGCTGGACGAAGAATCGTTTTCGGAAGGATTGCTTGAGTATCCGCAGTACACGCGGCCGCGCGATTTTCGGGGCCTGACGGTTCCGGAAGTGCTCGTCGGCGGCGACCATAAGAAGATAGCCCAGTGGCGGCTGGAACAGGCCCGCCTGCGG
>JAJFVE010000165.1 GCA_021371965.1 Planctomycetaceae bacterium | reverse complement strand
TGCGGCAGCGGGGTCATGGGAAGGTTCATGATGTGCGGGTAGATGACGATCTTCCCCGGCATGGCGCTCTCGGAAACGGCCGTCAGCCCGTCTTTGACAGCCTCGATGCCGCCCACAGCTGCAACGGCCATGTTCGGCGAGAGTTCGCCACGCTCGGCCAGGCTCAGGGTCATCTTCAGGTCGTCTATCGAAGACCCGCTGCTGCCGAAGAAGCGCACATTGTTCTCGATGACCTTGTTCATGTCCATCTTCGCCATCGTGCCACGCGCCACACCGGCGAAAATGTTGAACACGCCGCGCTTGCCGAGGAAGCGGCTGCATTGGCTGATGATCACAGGTACCGGGACGAGACAGACGACGTCGTCGTAACCCTCGGGCGCGATCCTGTTCAGTTCAACCTCGAACTGGTCGCCCAGTTCCTTCGGGTTGAGCAGGATCAGTTCGCAACCACGCTTCTTGGCCGCGTCGCCAAAGCGGATCGGGATGCGGCTCAGACGGTCGGTGTCAATATCGGTGCAGACAACGGTTCGCGGACCATCGGACGCTTCGATGGCAAGCTGGACGTGCATCATGCCCATCGGGCCGCCCGCCCCGCAAATCCAGCACAGGCCGTCCTGCTGAAGCTTCAGTGGCCGCGGGTGCTGATAGCCTCCAAGGGGCCGAGCGGGGCTTGCCGCGACGTACTGGTGGGCGTCGTAGTGCACCCGGCCTACGTCGATTTCAGCCATGCGGTCCAGGGGCTCCTCGCGGATGATCGTCATCACGGCGTCCTTGCCGAGAAGCTTGGACAAGGTCTCGATCAGTGCCGCGTCGCCGCCCAGAACAATGATCTCGTCAAAACCATCCGGTGCATGCCTCTGGGCGATGGCTTCGTAGTCCTCGCCGTCGGCATTTGAGAGCTTGATGCTCGCGATCTCGGCCAGGTTGGTCAAAGATTCAACGAAACGCTGTGGGCAATTCGTCACTACCAGTTCACTCGGCAGCGTGGTTGTGTCCATGCCGCCCATCTCGTAGCTATAGCGCTCACCTTCACGGCTGCCCACTATCCACGCCTTGCCGCCCTGCTTCAGTCCGCTGCGCCGGGTGTCGCGGTAGGCCCGCACCACGCACGCCCACGGCTCGGCCAGCGCCGCCTCGGCATAGCCAGTTCCCTCGTGGACAGGAATCAGGTAGCAACCGTCGTCGCCACGGAGGACCTCTTCGCCCAGCTTGACGTACTGCTCAAGGCCACCGGGCAGCATGTAACCGAAAGCGAGATTGACGCCCTTGTGATAGATGTCGGCCTGGATGACGAACCGGTCGCCGACCTCGAACTGTGACTTCATGTTCTCGCCCACGCCCACGATGGTCATGCCGACCTCATGGCCGAGGATGATGGGATCATTGGCAAGGTCTCGGTTGTACAGCCGGGGATGTGAACCGCCCTGTCGGATGACCTTCACGTCCGAGAAGCACAGCCCACAGGCGTCCACTCGCGCGAGCAGTTCATCGGCGCCGTATTCCGGCATCGGCTTCGATTCATAGCTAGCATCCTTGCCGACGCTATCCAGTCCTTCGCCATACAGGTGCCAGACGTGGTTAACGGCGGGGATGGGATCTTGTCCACTGCGGAAACTGGCAAAAGAC
>JAJFVE010000150.1 GCA_021371965.1 Planctomycetaceae bacterium | reverse complement strand
AGCGAGCCGTTGAGGCTCATCCAGTCGCCTTCCTTGAGCGTCACGCCGCCGGCGGTGAGGGTCTTGGCGGCGTAGTCGATCACCACGTCGCTGCAGCCGGCCACGCAGCACTTGCCCATGCCGCGGGCGACGACGGCCGCGTGGCTGGTCATGCCGCCGCGGCTGGTCAGGATGCCCTGCGCCACGTTCATGCCGCCGATGTCTTCGGGGCTGGTCTCGATGCGGACGAGGATGACGGTCTTGCCCAGCTCTTCCCACTCCTCAGCCTCGTGGGCCGAGAAGACGATCTGACCGGTCGCCGCGCCGGGGCTGGCGGGCAGGCCGCGCCCGATGGCCTTGGCGGCCGCTTCGGCCTTGGGGTTGAACGTCGGGTGCAGCAACTGGTCGAGCGACTTGGGCTCGACGCGCAGCACGCCTTCCTTCTCGGTGATGAGCTTCTCGGCCACCAGGTCTACCGCCACGCGCACGGCCGCGGGGGCGGTGCGTTTGCCGTTGCGGGTCTGCAGCATGTACAGCGTTCCGCGCTCGATGGTGAACTCGATGTCCTGCATGTCGCGATAGTGCTTTTCGAGCTTCTCGCGGATGGCCACGAGCTGTTTGTAGCTGGTGGGGTCGACCTTGGCGAGCTGGTCGATGGGCTGGGGCGTGCGGATGCCGGCCACCACGTCCTCGCCCTGGGCGTTCATGAGGTACTCGCCGTAGAACTTGTTCTCGCCGGTGGAGGGGTTGCGGGTGAAGGCCACGCCCGTGCCGCTGGTGTCGCCCATGTTGCCGAAGACCATCGACTGGACGTTGACAGCCGTGCCGAGCAGGCCGCGGATGTCGTTGAGCTGGCGGTACTTGATGGCGCGGGGGTTGTTCCAGCTACCGAAGACCGCGTTGATGGCCGCCTGGAGCTGCTCGCGGGCGTTCTGTGGGAATTTCTTGCCGGCGTGGTCGTAGACCTTGCTGTATTCGGCGACGACTTCTTTGAGCCCTTCGATGTCCAGGTCGGTGTCCTGCTGGGCGCCGCGGCGCTTCTTGACGCCGTCGAGGGCGTGCTCGAAGTCATGGTGCTCCATGTCCAGCACGACGTCGCCGAACATCTGCATGAAGCGGCGCATGGCGTCCCAGGCGAACCGCTCGTTGCCGGTCAGCTTGATCAGCGCGGGCAGCGTCTGGTCGTTGAGCCCCAGGTTCAGCACGGTGTCCATCATGCCCGGCATCGAGGCGGCAGCGCCGCTGCGGACCGACACCAGCAGCGGGTTGTTGCCGTGACCGAACGTCTTGCCGGTGAGCTTCTCGAGCTTGGCGATGTTGGCGTCGACCTGGGCGTCCAGGTCCGCGGGGTACTTGCGGCCGAGCTTGTAGAACAGGTCGCAGACCTCGGTGGTGATGGTGAATCCGGGGGGCACAGGCAGGCCCAGGCTGCTCATGTCAGCCAGGTTGGCGCCCTTGCCACCCAGCAGCTGCTTCATATCGCCGCGGCCTTCGGTGCCTTTGCCGCCAAAGAAATACACGAACTTGTTCTTAGCCATTGTCCGATGTCTCCAACTGGAAGCGGGTTCTCATGCGGTGTGATTTCGTCCGGCGCCCAAGCCGTAGTGGGGGAGGAGCAGCCAGTACCGCCGCCTCCTGAGACGAAACAGGCGGCAAGTGTAGAACGCCCGCCTATCCGTGTCAATATGCTATTAGCAAAGCATTCCCATGCGATAGATTAAGCCGCTGAGGACGCTGAGGATGTAAAAAGACAAAACAACTTCTTCCCTCTGCGACCTCTGCGACCTCAGCGGCTAATTTGATCGTCTGGTCGGCAGGATGGATTCGGCTCCTTCTGCGTGCCTCCATGGCAGCCGATGGCAGACAAGTGTCATTGTGGCAGAACTCTTGCTGAAGCGCGTGATTGGGCACGTTCATAAGCACTTAAGTTTTGGCATTTTACGCGATGGCGCCCCAGCGTCTATTGGCATTGAGTTTGCCTAGAATTTCTATGGAGGCCTTCAGGGCGGTCCTGAAGAGCCGTCAACGTCATTTTTTGAGGGAGATGAATCATGGACCTTGTAAAGACACGCCAACGTCGCAGCCCACTGACGCGGCTGCAGGATGAAATGAACGACCTGTTCGGGCGGTTCTGGGAAGACTCGCCTTTGGCTTGGACAGCGGAACATGCCTGGCTACCCGCGCTGGACGTAGCCGAGACCGAGGACAGAGTGATCGTCGAGGCCGACATGCCCGGCGTCAAGCCCGAGGACATCGACATCTCGGTCCAGAACGGCACGCTGTGCATCAGCGGCCAGAAGAAGGAATCGCACGAAGAAAAGACGGAGAACTACTATCACGTGGAACGCCGGACCGGTTCTTTCCGTCGCGAGATCCCGCTGCCGACGCCGGTGAACAGCGAGAAGGTCGAAGCGACGTTCAAGGAAGGCGTCCTGAAGATCGTGCTGCCCAAGGATGAGAAAGCGCAGCCCAAGAAGATCGAGATCAAGTCGTAGTTGACTGGTTGACTGGTTAGCTGGTTAACTGGTTAACTTGATGGATTGGACACCCGGCTTCGAGTCACCAGTTAACCGGTTAACCAGTCAACCCAAAAGAGAGCCAACATGACTGCCCGATTCTACGCCGCATTGACAATCACGTTTCTCTGCTGCACATCCGCTCTCGCCGCCGATTGGCCCACGTACCTTAAGGACAACAAGCGCTCCGGCGTCACGGACGAGCAGATCGCCTTGCCGCTGGCGCAGGCGTGGGTCTTCAAGTCGCGATTCGCCCCGCGGCCGGGGTTCGGTCCGGGGTATCCCAGGTCCACCAACTGGGAAGGCGGGGTCGAGAAGCGCGTCATCGACTTCGACCGCGCCGACGCGGCGGTGGCTGTCGGCGGCAAGGTGTACTTCGGCTCGGTGGGCGACGGCAAGGTCTACTGCCTCGATGCCGCCAGCGGGCGCGTGGTCTGGACGTTCCGCACGGACGGCCCGGTGCGTCTGGCGCCGGCCATCGTCGAGGGCAAGGCATACTTCGGCAGCGACGATGGGTACGCGTACTGCGTCGACGCCGCCACGGGCAAGCAGGTCTGGAAGTTCCGCGCGGCCCCGGACGATCACAAGGTCATCGGCAACGGGCGGCTGATCTCGCTCTGGCCGGTGCGCACGGGCGTGCTGGTAGACAAGGGCGCAGCGTATTTCAGCGCGGGCATCTTCGCCTCCGAGGGCGTGTTTTCATATGCCGTCGATGCCTCCAGCGGCAAGCTGATCTGGAAGAACGACCGCGAGGGCGAGAACCGCCTCAAGCACGTCTCGCCGATCGGGTACCAACTGGCCACGGACGATCTGCTGGTGGTGCCGATGGGGCGGATGGCCCCGGCAGTCTACGACCGCAAGAGCGGGCAGATGCTCTACAAGCTCTTCATCTATTACGGCGGCGGCACGTTCTGCACGATGTATCAGGATCTGCTGTTTTCCGGCTGGGCGGGGACCCAGTGCTGGCCGATCAAGCGCGAGCATCCGGGCAACGGTGAGTATGGCACGAGCAAGAGCCTGGGCGCCTTTCCCGGCGGCCGGCTGGTCTACGCCGACGGCATGGTCTATTCGTGCAATAATCCCAAGGGCAACGAGGTTTCGCCCAGCGTGACGGCGATCCCGTTCGACCCGAGCGGCCCCAATGAAGCCCAGAAGCGCCGCGGCGAGGCTCCCGCCCCGGGCGACAAGAAGGGCTGGACCGTACCGTTCCCATTGCCCGAGTCGGTCATCCTGTCGGGCAAGACGCTCTTCGTCGGCGGCAAGGGAAAGCTCGCGGCGCTCGATGCCGCAGACGGCAAAACGCTCTGGGCGCAGGACCTGCCCGGCTCGGTACTGCATTTGGCCCTCAGCGACGGGCGGCTGTACGTCTCCACCGACACCGGCGAGATCTACTGCTTCGCGGCCGCCGGGACGAAGGCCCTCGGCAGCGTCGCCGAATCTGTCGAAGACGTGAAGGTCTCGCCGGCGATGTCGGCCGCCGCCGATGCGATCCTGAAGCTTGCCCCCGCGCGCAAGGGGTTTGCCCTGGTCTACGGCGTCGAGACGGGCGAGCTGGCGCTGGAACTGGCGCGGCGCACCGAGCTGAACATCGTGGCCGTCTCGCCCGACGCGGCGAAAGTCGAAGCCGCCCGCACGCTGCTGGACAAGGCCGGCGTCTACGGCGGACGCGCCGTCGTGATGCAGGCGTCGCTGGAGAAGCTGCCTTTCACGAAGTACTTCGCCAACCTGGTGGTGTCCGAGACGGCGATCGTCAGCGGCAAACCGTGCGGCAGCGCCGCTGAAATGGTGAGAGTCTGCACGCCGCTGCGCGGGGCGGTGGTTCTCAGCGGCGGCGACGCTCTCAAGAGCTGGGCGGGCGATACTCCGCTGGCGGCGGCTGACGCCAGGGACGGATGGGCGATCTTCAAGCGTCCGGCTCTGCCCGGGGCGGCCAACTGGACCGCCCAGTACGGCACCGAGGCCAATACCGGCACCAGCGAGGACGAGCTGGTGCGAGCGCCCTTCCGCCTGCAGTGGTTCGGCGAACCCGGCTACGAGCACATGGTCGACCGCCACCGCAGCGGCTCGTCGCCGCTGGCCGCCGATGGGCGATTGTTCGTCCAGACCCGTCAGGGCGTGCGCGCTTACGACGCCTACAACGGCACCGAGTTGTGGTTCTACGAGCTTGAGAACGCGGCCCACCCGAACGTGGACCTGTGCCCGGGCAACGCGTTCATCGGCCCGCAGGGCTACTACATCGTCTTCGACGAGTTCGTGCGGCTGCTCGAGCCCGAGACGGGCAAGATGCTCAAGGAGTACAAGCTGCCCCCGGCCGAGGAGGGCAAGCGGCGCACCTGGGGCTATTTCGCGGTCGTCGACGGCGTCATCGTCGGTTCTCGATCGATCGGATATCTGCCGGTGTCGAAGTGGGAGGGCGACGTCGGCCCCGTCGCCAACAGCGACGTGCTGTTCGGCATGGATGCGGCCACGGGCAAAGTGATCTGGACGTACCCGACGACGTGGTTCCGCTCCAACACCCTGGCCATCGCCAACGGCGTGGTGTACATCGGTTACGCGCAGGGGGCCGGCGGGGCGGACCTCGAGCGGGCACTGGCCGAGAAGCAAAAGTACCTGCCCACCTTCTCCAAGGAAACGCAGGCCGCCCTGGCCAAGGCCGGGCCCTGGACCATGATGCTCGGCGCGGTGGACATCAAGACCGGCAAGCCCAAGTGGCAGCGCATCGTGGACGTGGCGCCCCTGGGCGGCGCCGAGGCCACCCTGGCGTACAAGGACGGAGTGCTCCTGCACTTTTCGGGCATCGGGGGCGACAAGTCGTTCGACGGGCTCATCCGAGGCCGCTGGGCCACCCGCGTCATCATCGCCCGCAACGCCGAAACCGGCGATGTGGTCTGGATGAAGAACTATGACTACCGCGGCCGCCTGGCCCTGATCGGTCAGAACATCCTGGCCGAACCGTTCATGCTGGACCTCAAGACCGGGCTGCAGAAAACCGTCGCGCACGACATCACGGGCGCCCAGACCCCGTGGTTCTTCGTGCGGCCGTACAAGAACTGCGGGCCTTTCAACGCCTCGAAGCACTGCCTGTTCTTTCGCAACGACGCCAACGGGTATTACGACATCGACCGCAACGAAGGCAGCGCGACGTTCGACAGCCATCGCCCGAGCTGCTGGATGAGCTTCAACTCGGCCAACGGTCTGGCGTCGTTCCCGGCAGGCGGAAGCGCCTGCCGCTGCCCGGGCACGCTGCAGGGCACGGTGGTACTGGTGCATGACGACGAGAACCGCGTCTATGGCGACTTCGCCACCCTCGCCGGCGAGACCCTGCCGGTCAAGCATCTCTACCTGAACCTCGGCGCCATGGGTGACCGCCGCGACGGCGACGCGCAGCTCTGGCTGGCGCATCCGCGGCAGAAATTCAAGGGCGGCTTCCAGTTCGACTTCAAAGCCGAATTCTACGACGGCGGCGCCTTCATCCGGCGCGATTCGACGTGGAACCCGATCGCCGGCACACCCGTGCCGTGGGTCTTCAACTCATGGGCCGACGGGCTCAAGTCGCTGACGATGCCCGTCCGCGGACCCAAGGACGGTCCGGCCAAGTACACGGTCAAGCTGATGTTCGCCGAGACGCTCGGGGCCGTGGCCGGGAAGCGCGTCTTCGACATCAAGCTCCAGGGCAAGACCGTGCGCGAAGGGTTGGACATCGTCAAAGAAGCTGCCGCGCCCGACAAGGCGCTGGTGCTGACGTTCAACAATATCGCCGCGACTGATGCAATCAAACTGGAACTGATCTCGCGACAGGAAAAGCCAGACAAGGATCAGCGCCCCACGCTCTGCGGCGTGATGCTGGTGGCGGAATAAGCTGTGGAGGTAGCAAGACCTTCAGCGGGAGTTTCACTGTCGCACGGCCAAGAGCCTCGAAGAGGCTCCAGGATCTGGCCGGAGGCGTGAGCCTCCGGGCGCAAGCGCTGTTATTGCCCCGCCTCGAAGAGGTGGCAGGCTTTGGATCAGCGGTTCATCCGAAACCCGGCTCCAAGGGGGCGTTCAGGCGCTTTCCTTTTTGGGCTTGGGCGTTTTGCGGGCGGCGAAGAGGGTCGGCTGGACCGTTCCATCGACCATGTCGCCGGTGATGACGTATTCGCCGTTGGCGGCTTTGCCCTGGTCGGGCAGGTCGAACATCAGGTCCAGCATGAGGTCCTCGACCACGCCGCGCAGCGCCCGGGCGCCCACATCGCGGGCCATGGCCTTTCTGGCGATGGCCGCCAGCGCATCGGGCGAAAACTCCAGCGACGCGTCGGACATGCGGAACAACTGCTGGTACTGCTTGATCAGGGCGTTGCGGGGCTCGGTGAGGATGGTCACCAGGGCGGCCTCGTCCAACTGGCGCAGGGCCGTGATGCAGGGCAGGCGACCGATCATCTCGGGGATCATGCCGAAGTGCACCAGGTCCTCGGGCTGGACCTGTTCCAGCACGTCGGAGTTGGCCTTGACGGGGTCCTCGGCCTGGCCTTCGCCGGCGAATCCGATGAGCTTTCGCCCGAGACGTTTCTTGATGATGTCGCCCAAGCCGGTGAACGTGCCGCCGCAGATGAACAGGATGTGCGTCGTGTCCATCTGGATGTACTGCTGCTCGGGGTGCTTTCGCCCGCCCTGGGGCGGGATGTTGGCGACGGTGCCCTCGAGCATTTTCAGCAGGGCCTGCTGCACGCCCTCGCCGCTGACGTCGCGGGTGATCGAGACGTTCTGGCTGGTCTTGCCGATCTTGTCGATCTCGTCGATGTAGATGATCCCGCGCTCGGCGTCCTCAAGGTTGTAGTCGGCCGCCTGAAGCAGTTTGAGCAGAATGTTCTCGACGTCCTCGCCGACGTAGCCGGCCTCGGTGAGCGTGGTGGCGTCGCCGATGGCGAAGGGGACGTTGAGCACCCGGGCCAGCGAGCGGGCCAGCAGCGTCTTGCCGCTGCCGGTGGGGCCCAGCAGCAGCACGTTGGACTTGTCGATCTCGACGCCCTCGCCCTCGTCAGTGTCGGCGTGCATCAGGCGTTTGTAATGGTTGTGCACCGAAACCGACAGCACGCGCTTGGCGTGGTCCTGCCCGATGACGTACTGGTCCAGGAACTCCTTGATCTGGCGCGGCGAGGGGATGCTGGTGAACAGCGGCGCGCTCTCGGTGGTCTTGCGTTTCTCCTGGCGAATGATGTTGTGGCACAGTTCGACGCAGTTCGAGCAGATGTAAACGCCGTTGGGCCCCTCGACCACCGGGCCGACGTCGTCGCTGTTGCGATGGCAGAAACTGCACACGTGCACCTTGGGTGTGTTTCCGCCGCTGCTGCCGCCGCCGCTATTGCGCGATTTTCCGGATCCCGACGAGCTCATCAACACTCCTTAGCCTTGCGCGAGAATACACCCTATCCCCCTCCTATGACTCATCGTCACCACTACCGGGGGGGCTTGAAGAGGATTTTTCCTTCGAAGCCGGTTTTTTATCCAGTCCCAAAGCCTGCTTCCGCAGCACCGCGAATTCTTCCTTGCTGATCTTGCCGCTGCGGTAATACGTCTCGATCGTGTCGATGTCGAACGCGCGGCCGGAACCTTCGCCCTGCTGTCGCGCCTGCTGATATTTCTTCTTGGCCATCATGATCAGCAGACCCAGCCCCAGCATCAAGGCCAGCAGGACAGCGCCCCAGATCATCAGCGACAACATGCTGTCGCTCGATGAGGCCTGTCCCAGAACCGCAGATCCCGCGATGTCGGCGTGCATCGGCATATCGCCATCTATTCTACGGCCGCCAAAGGCGTTTGTGCAATCGCCGTTGGCATGTTCTTTTCGAGACTCCGCGGGGTGGGTTCAGTCAGATCGTCATCGTGTATATGATTACGCTGGGTATCGGGTTGGGGAAGCTTCACCACTGCGTGCTGGGGTCGCCGGAAGTTCTGGCCGAAATGTTCTGGGCGGGGACGCCGGCTGCCGACTTCGGACGCTTTCTGCTGTGGGCAACGCCATCGAAGGATCGGTCATGGTGGCGTTGGTGAAGTTCGGAACCGTGTACTCGGAAGCTGAACGCAGATAGGTGGCACAGCCTTTCCAGGCTGTGAGAACACAGGGTGGAAGATCTGTGCCACAAGAAGGGGGGACGCACATGATTCAGGCGTACAAATCCATCACAACGGCCGCGGAAAGATCCTTGAAGTCCAGCACAACCCCATGCTGGGTTTGCCCCGAAAGGCTTAGCGGCGGAGCTTGCTCCGCGCGGTTTTGCAGGGAGGAACAACGTGCCACAGAAGCACAGAGGCGAAGAGGGGACGGGGAGTGCGGGCCTGCCCGCCGTAGCCTTGGCGAAGGCGGGATTACGCGGATTGGAAACGGATTAAGAGGACTAAGAAGAAGTGTTCTGTAAAGCAGGGGCGAAAATGAGTCAACCATTGCCCAGGCCCGGCGACCGCGTGCGCCTGCGACCGGCCGGCGGCGGCGACATCTTCGACTTGGCGCTGGACGGGCGTACGGCGATCGTGTCCAGGATCGAGTGCGACCTGGAAGGCCGCCGACACATAGCGGTGGTGCTCGAAGACGATCCCGGCGCCGACCTGGGGCTGATGCAGAAACCGGGGCATTGCTTCTTCTTCGCCGGCGATGAAGTCGAACCGCTGACGAGTGAGGAATGAACAACTTACCACAGGGACTCAGAGGAGGGCCGAGGAAGAAGAGGCAGGATCCTGTTCTTTACTCAGTGCCCTTTGTGCCTCTGTGGTGAGTGTTTTAGGGGGTAATGTGACCGAACGGGCGCCTCGAATTCTGGTTGCCGGCCTGGGGAACGTTTTCCTGGGGGACGACGCCTTCGGCGTCGAGGTCGCGCGGCGCCTGTTGGCCCGTCCCCCAGTCGCCAACATCCGCGTGGTCGACTTCGGCATCGCCGGCATCGACCTGATCTACACGCTGTTGGAGGGGTTCGACCTGGTGATCCTCGTCGACGCTGTCGCCCGCGGCGGTCCGCCGGGCGCGCTGTATGTCATCAAGCCTGACATGCAGGGGACTTCCGACGAACTGCCCGCGTTCGACCCTCACGACATGGACCCGGCCAAGGTCCTGGCCTGGGTGGCCAGCATGCCCCAGACCGTCGCGCGGGTGTTGCTGGTCGGCTGCGAGATCGCCCCGCCCGGCCGGCACGACCTGAGCGAGGGCTTGAGCCCGGCCGTACGCGACGCCGTCGAACCGGCAGCGGATTTGATCCAACGATTGGCGGCCCAGCCGCTCAACGTGGCACAGCCTTTCCATGCTGTGGCCCCTTCGTAGGCCGCGCCAAAAAGGCCTGTGCCAACTGCATAGAGGAGACAGCCCCATGAAGAAGCTCATGGTCTTCGGCGAATACATCGTTGCGATACTGGTCTGGCTGGTGACGCTGCTGGTATTGCCCTTTGCCCTGCTGCGAGGCCTGCCGCACCTGAAGAAATATCTCCACGTCACGCGGATGTAATCTTAGGTGGCAAAGGCTTTCCAGCCTGTATCCGCACAGCCTGGAAAGGCTGTGCCCACCTAGGTGCAGCAGCGATTCAAAGCCTCCAGCACCGGCTGGAGCTTCAGAACGCTCTTGTACACAATGACATCGTCGCTGGCGACGGCTTTGCGGGCTCGAGCGCCGCGCAGCCGTTGGTTGCAGAGCGATAGACGCATCTCCAACCTCCGGACATTGCTGGATTAACCTCTTGCAGTGATCAGCTATCGTGGTATTGTACGACACGACCACTTTCTCTTCACAAGGCCGAGCATATGAGCAATAGTGAGAGTTTCCGAACGGTCAAGGCGCTGGTCATGGACTGGGTGCACCGCTGCGAAGGCGATGTGGATTACGACGCCCTGACGCGCGAGGTGGCCAGGCACTTCCCTGACAGCAAATGGAAGAAAACGCATTGGGCTTGGTACAAGAACCAGATTATGAACGGCCGATTCCGGAGCCAGTTCTCCCAGGATGAGCTTCGCGCTCTGGGCTTGGCCAAGGGAAAGAGCAAAGCCCCTGCCATGCCGCCGCAAACCACCGCCGAGGCGACAGGGGCGCCGCTGGTTCGGGGACCTCAGGCCAGGGACGCTGACGTCAAGAAGTTTGGTGACGCCTTGCTGAACCACGTGCGTCTGGTCATTTCTCTGGCCGCCGGCGAGGACATTGATAAGAGGTTCAAGTTGAACCGCTGGGTCTTGAGCCGTCTGCTCCAGGACGAAATCCGCGTCAAACGTCCCATCAAGAAGAAGCTGTGGGACATGGGCATGCAAAGTTGCAAGGCATGCGGCGAGCCATTCGAGTCCATCAAGGGCGTAGAGATTCACAGGAAGAATGGAGCCGTGGCATATTCGGTCGAGAACTGTGAGCTGCTTTGCCGCGAATGTCACCAGGAGTTGTACTAACGAGCGATTTGGCCTGAGGCACGAGGCAAGCGAGAATTTCATGGTTGGCGACCACCTATTCAACCGGGGGTTGTCAGATTGTTTTCTGGCAGAGCTTCTGTCTGGCCGTCTGGCTCCGCTGCTGAAGTCGGCCGGAGCTTTCGGTCTGGACGGGCAGATCCGCGAGAACTACCTGAATTTCTATCATGATGGGTTGTCGCTTCTGAAACTTTCCCAGCTTGCCGCTTGCCAATACCGCGCTGAGATTCACAGGGAGTTCCTGCCGGGCATCACACTGTCTGACAGGTTGGCGTCCACAGGGGCCTACCATCATTTTTCGGCGTCTGATGATTTCGTGGCTGCCTATATGGCCAACATGGGGGGCTTGCTTGCCAACGCGCAGCCGCACGCAAAAGCGGAGGCCGCCATCGAACAACGGATCATCAAAGCCGGCTGCTTGCCAGAGGCGCCGCTGGTGCTTATCGACCGCCAGGTGCAACTGCATGGCGTCTGTGGCAGGGCGGACATGGTCGGCATGACCGGCGATGGGCAGTTCGTCATCGTCGAGTTGAAGCAGGGACTCGATAATCGCATTCAGCACCTGCTGGATCAGATACGCGATTACTACAGGATCATGGCCGCGCCCGATGGGCTGCTCCGGATGGAGATGGCCCATGCCTACCGCAAAGTTGTCCAGCAGAAACAATTGCTGGGCCTGCTGCCGCCCTCGTTACGCTTTCCAGAAGGCCGTCCGCTCGTGACGTGCCTCTTGGTTCTATATGACTACAATCCCGCCAGTAAGTTGCTGACGAGGCTGCGCACGGCGGCGGCATCGCACTCGCTGCCAATTGCCCTGGTGGAGTTGCCCGTAGGCTCGTATGCCTTGCCGTCGGCGGGCGACTGGAAGCCATTGTGAGGAATGAATGATCGACGAAGGCAAAGCCTACACCTCCGGCACCAGTTTTCGCGCTCGCGCCGAGGCGCAGCAGCGACGGTTCCGGGCGGACGTTCTGCGACTTGGCCATGGCGACCATGCCCACTGGCTCATGCAGGACGATGCCGCACAAGGGAAGAACTTCTACGGCCGCGCGCATGCGGCAGTTCTGGCTCGCGCGGCTGGAGCCAAGGGCGTCGGCCTCGATCGCACGCGGGTCAACATGCTCTCCAGCCAGGCGATGTGTTTCAATATCTTCGGCAACCTTCAGAGTGCCGACGGCCTGGCAGTTGCGACGCGGGCCCTGCGACAATTCATCCCGTCCATCAAGCACGTGCGGCAGATTCATCTGGAGTACACGCCGTCCAACGATATGCTCGGTGACCAGAGCGCCCGCGGCGGCGTGGACTGTGACGTGCTGGTTGAATATGACACGGCCGGCGGCGGGGGGCTGCTGGCCATCGAGACGAAGTTCGTCGAAGAGGAATTCAGCACTTGCGGCTTCCGCAAGAAGACGGCCAGTGCCTCGTGCCGCGAGGGAACCTGTCCCGGCGGCGATTTCAGCGGGTGCCTCTACGCGGCCAGGAAAGGCTACCAGTACTGGAATCGCAGCCGCCAAATGGGAACGCTCAAGGCCAAGTTATTGCGGGGCGATATGCCCTGCCCCTTCGGCGGAGGGCTATGGCAGCTTTGGGTGAATCACACGCTGGTGCATGCCGAGGTCCGGCATCGGCAACTTCAGGAAGCCACCTTTGCCGTGTGTGCTCCAAAGAACAACTGCGCCTTGCTCAAAGGCGGTGAAACGATCGAGATCTTCCAGAACCTGTTGGCCGATTCGCGCTCCATGAAATTCATAGCCTTGGAGGATCTGTTCGAGGCTTTCGAGGATTCGGCTGATCAAAGCCCGTTTTGGCGAGGGTGGATCGAGTATCTGCAAGGCAGATACGTCATCGTTCAGGAATGAAGAACACGCCGATGCCGGCGAAAGCGGTTTCTAGGTTCCACTGGCGCCTTGGGTTTCTGGGTCGCCGGTTGTGGTTTTGGCTTGCGGCAGTTCCAGTTTGCCGCTGCGGAAGTTGAACGACTTGCGGATCTTCTCCGTCCGATCGCAGGGGACGATCGTGTAGTTCAGCCGCTTCTCGTCGTGGGGCACCTGCTCCTTGGCCAGGGCTACCCAGGCGCCGTTCATGCCGTTGACGAACAGCGTCGTCGTCAGCGACTTGGTCCACCAGAACGATTTCAGCGTGCGCTTGAGCACCCAGTGCTGCGTCGCGGCGGCTTTGCGCAGCTCGTAGATCGTCTCGTCCAGGCGCCGGGCCGTCATCTTGGCGGGCGTATACACCGTCTCGATGAAGGTGTAGCGCTCCCAGTCCTTGGGATAGTTGGTGGCGACGAGGCGCCCTTCGGCTTTGAGCTTGTCGAAGAGGTTCGTGCCCGGCAGCGGCGTCATGTTGGTGATCTGGATGATGTCCACGCCGAGCTGCACCGCCTTGAGGGCAGTGTCGGCCACGGTGTTCTCGTCGTCCTCGTCCGAGCCGATCACGAAGCCGCCGAAGACGGCCAGTCCGGCCTTGTGGAACCCGTCGACGTGTTCCTTGTAGCGGTCGAAGAGCTTGACGTTGAGGCCTTTCTTCCATCCGGCCAGGGCCTTGGGGTTGAACGACTCGATGCCTACGAGCATCGCCCGGCAGCCGGCCTTGTACGCCAGCTTGAGTCCTTCGACGTCGTCGCCCATGTTGAGGCTGGTCTGGCTGAACCAGAGTTTGCTCTTGCCGTGCTTGATGATGGCTCGCAAGAGTTCCTTGGCCCAGTCGGCGTGCTTGGGGCCCACGCCGTAGAAGTTGTCGTCGACGACGAAGATGAACTTGCGATCAGTGCTGTTCCATTCCTCGATGATCTTGCCGATGTCGCGGCGGCGGATCTCGCGGCCGTTGAATCGCGTCACCGAGCAGTAGTCGCAGCCGATGGGGCAGCCGCGCGAGGTCTGGATGCACGCCACGTCATAGCGGCCATTGAGCGGGTGCAGGCCCTGGGCGGCGGCGCCGCGGTCGCCGGTCAGCTCCGAAAACTTGCCGTCGTATCGCTTCTGGAGCTTGCCCTGCTGGGCGTCGGCGAGGATCTGCGGCCAGATTTCGTCGCACTCGCCGACGGCGACCGAGTCGAAATGCCCGGCCGGTTCCTCGGGGACGGCCCAAGCGTGTGGGCCGCCCATGATGCTGGGGATGCCCAGCGTGCGGCAGGTTGCGGCCACCTCGTACGCCCGCGTGGCGCTGCTGGTGTAGCTGGTGACGCCGACGAGGTCGTAGCCGCCCTCGGCGAGACGTTTTTCGGTGTCGATGGTGGCAAAGATCTCGTCGATGATGTCGACCTGATGCCCCGCCGCCAAAGCCAGCCGCGCCAGCACCTGCAGCCCCAACTGCGGAATGCGCGTGCCGATGGTGTGGTACCCCTGCCCGCTGCGGGAAATCGGATTCACCAAAGCAATTTTCATGAAACCGCCTTTTTCTTGCCCCGCCGAAGCGCACCGGACATCCAGTCAAGCCTTCAGGGGGGAAGGAAATTGTACCGCCGCCGCCCGCCGCGGGCAAGACTTTGAGCAATTGCTGCCACTGGCCAGGCGGGCTATACTGCTCTCCGGCAGCGATTCAATGGGCTAACGCCATGGCGGCGCCTGCGCCGATAGTTACTTGAAGCGGTCGCCGAAATCCGCGGGGCGTATATGCGCTTGCGGAGCCTGCGCGGCTGTTTATAATAAAAACCGGATCAGAGACTTTCTCACAGCCGCCGCGGCAGACAACGGACCGGAATGGTTATGACCGATCAACGCCCCAATCGGACAGCGCACGATGCCTCGCGCTGGCTGATCGTGTTTTTCCTGGGCGCGATCGCGGCGTGCCTTCTGGCGGCAGTGGGGGCCGGGGTGCTTCCGGCGGCGGCGCAGGAAGGCGCCGGTAGCGTGACGGCCGGGGCGGGCGGCAACCTTTTTGCCGTGGCGGGGCAGTTGACCCGCTCGACGTACGGAATGTACCTGGTCGACTCCCGCAACGGCACGCTATGCGTGTACGAGTACGAGCCGACCAACAAGAAGCTGTACCTCAGGGCGGCCCGCAACGTCGCCTTTGACTTGCAGTTGGACGCCTACAACACGGAAATCTCGCCTCACCAGGTCAAGACCCTGGTGGAGCAGAACCGGCGGCTCAAGACCACGGGCCAGTAAGTGCTGTCGCCCCGCCGTCGCCGCCCCATTGGAGCTTTACGATGGGCAAGAAAATGTATTACAGCGAGCAGGAAGCCGCGCAGGCCCTTGGCGTGACCCCGTCGGCACTGGAAGGTCTGGTGCACGAGAACAAGCTGCGGGTGTTTCAGGACGGTCCGCGCCGCATGTACCGGGTGGATGAAGTCGACGCCCTCAAGACGCCCGCCGCCGACGAGGTGGAACTGACCCCCGCCGACTCGGCCGTCCTGGGCAGCAAGGAAGTCGAACTCATGCCCGCCGACGAGAGCGGCGTGGGCTCGGGCGTCGGCAGCGGGTTCGACACGGCTATCGGATCGGGCCTGGGCAGCGGCGTCGAGAGCATCGGCACCGGCATCGCCAGCGGGCTTGACGAGATCAGCCTCGAGTCGGCGGCCGACACCGCCGCGACGCCCAAGAGCAAGGAAGACACCGTCATTACCGCCGAAGGCATCAGCATCTTCGACGAGGAAGACCTCGAGATCGAAGCGGCCGACCCGATGGCCAAGACGCAGATCGCCCCGAGCCTGGAAGACCAGGTCTCGATCGAGGGCGTCGGCAGCGGCAGCGGCCTGCTGGACCTGACCCGCGAGAGCGACGACACGTCGCTGGGCGCCGAGGTGCTCGACCACATCGACGTCGACCAGGAAGGCGCCGGGATTTCCTCTTCCGAGGAAGGGTTGCTCGAGCCCCAGCCGTTCGAGCCCACCGCCGCCGCGGCGTCCGTAGCGGTTGAAGGCCCGGTCGTCCTGGAGGAAATCGACAAGAACGCCGGCGCCTTTACCGGGCTGCTGGTAGCCGCGGCCGTAGTGGCCTTGCTGCTGGGCGCCACCGTGCTGGCCGGCGTCAAAGGCCTCGTGCCGCCGTACATGGAGTGGCTCAACGAGAACGTCACCGGCGTGCTCATCGGCGCGGCGGTGTTGGCGCTGGTCTGCGGCGCTGCCGGATGGTTCATGGGCAATGCCGTGGCCGCTCGCCAGCAGGCCATGCGGATGCGAGATATGCGAAGCTGACCCGAAACCGGATCGTGCCGGTCCTCCGGCGGGCGACCTTACTCATAAAGAGGATTACTCCTATGAGAAGCTTACTGACATGCGTGGCGGCGTTGGCGCTCCTGGGCGGTTGCACGACGAAGTCAGACTACGACAGGCTCCAGGCCCACCTGAACCGGACCAATTCGGACCTGGCCACGACCAAGGAGGCCCTGGGGCGCTGCGAACTCCAGAACCAGCGCCTGACCGAAGACGCCGCCTCGGCCCGCCGCGAAACCAATTCCATGCGAGAGCAGTTGGCCGTGGAAAGCCGCCAGCGCGTGGACCTGTCGGCCCGCTTCAACGAGCTCAAGACCCAGTACGAGAAGGTCCGCAATCTCCCGCCGGAGATGCCCAACCTCGGCGACGTGGTGGTCCTGCCCAGCGAGGTCGACCTGGCCCTCAAACAGTTCGCCAAGGAGAACCCCGATCTGCTGGAGTACTTCCCCAAGTACGGCATGATCAAGTTCAAGAGCGACCTGACCTTCAAGCCCGGCAGCGATAACATCCAGGAAACTGCCCAGACAGCCCTGGGGCGCCTGGTGACGATCGTCAATTCGACGCCCGCAGCCAAGTTCAACATCTATATCGCCGGACACACCGACAACATGCCCATCGCCAAACCCGAAACCAAGCGACGCCATCCGGACAACTGGTATCTGTCCGTGCATCGCTCCGTGGCCGTCCAGCAAGGGCTCGTCAAAGCCGGCCTGGACCCCGCCCGCATCGGCGTGATGGGTTTCAGCCAGTACCATCCGGTGGTCGCCAACGCCGCCAATGACGGCGGCAACCAGGGCAATCGCCGCGTGGAAATCTGGGTCGTCCCGCCCAAAATGTACCTGACGCAGGACAGTCGGTAACTGCGAAACTCGAACCAACACCAATCATCCGCTTGCGGTTAAGCGCCTTTTCCGCAAGCGGATTTTTTTGCTCCAGGCTCCGATCTTTCACTTGGGAGGGTTTCTCATGAACTCCTCGAGTTGATCGACCAGCCCGTCCAGCCCCGCGTGCAGTTTTTCGCGAGCTTGGTCTGGAGTGAAGAACGCCGCGCGGTCGACCTCAGGGAACTCTGCCACGCGCCCCGAGCGCGGCGGCCATTCCATCGTGAAGGTGTTGCTCACGAGGGCACAGACGTCGCAGTCGCCCTCGAATGCCCAGGCGTGAACGATCTTGCCGCTGCGTTCCTGCACCGCTGTCAGCGGGATGAACGGCCCCTTGGCCGTCAGGCCCGTTTCTTCCGTAAACTCGCGCCGGGCGGCGGCCAGAATATCCTCGCCCGGCTCGACGTGCCCCTTGGGAATGCTCCAGCCGCCGGCGTCCCTGTCCTTCCACAGCGGTCCGCCCGGATGCACCAGCAGCACCTCAACGCCGCCGCGGCAGCGGCGAAACATGATCAGGCCTGCACTGGTTCGCGGCATACAAAACTCGTGGTAGCCGGTAGCTCGTAGCCAGTAGCCAGTCTATGACCCGCCACGTTTTCACTGGCTACCGGTTACAGGCTACCGGCTACTTTTCTTATCTGGCCTCAAACGTCTTCTTCTCAATCTCCGCCCCGCTGGCGCGCAGGGCCCGCATCGTCAGCTTGCCGTCCTTGACCTGCCACACCGTGTACAGCAGCCCGTTGGCCCACGTCACGTGGAAGGGATTGTTGCTCTTGGAGCGATTGCTGGCCTTGAACTGCGCGGTGCCCGCCGCGGCGATGGAGATGTTCGTTACGCCCTTGTCGCCGGTGGGCTCGCTGCGCTCGTAGCCGTGGCTGAACGACGAGATCATGGCCGTAACCTTGTACTTGGCCAGCAGCGGCATGACGTGCTCGCGAACCTGCAGCGTGATGCCCGACAGCGGCGGGCGGCACCCCTGCCCGCTGCCGTAACCGGGATAGTGCGACACCACGATGATGAACTTTTCACGCGATGCCTTGAGCACCGACTCCAGCCAGACCATGCCGCCCTTGCCGGCAGACCAGTCGGTGATGGCGTCCTCGTCCAGGCCGATCAGCAGCAGGTCGCCGAAGACCTGCGCCCAGTTGCGCCCCGAGCCGTCGGGCGTTGGCGAGTAGATCATCCCGGCAAACACCGGATTGGGCCCGCCGCCTTCCTCGCACCCGCGCACGGCGTACAGCGGTACCGTCGCCACCAGCGGCGCACAGCTCTTGAACATCATTCCGTCCCACGCCCCGTCGAGCACCGGAAAGCAGTTCATCCCGCCGGCGTGAATCACGAAATCCGGCGCGGCCTTGCGGATCGTCTCGGAGAGGCTCTCCCACCCGCCGCCGTCGCTTGCCCCTACGGCCGCAAACGTGAAGCTCTTGCCGGCGAAGTCCGGCAACTTCACCACGTGAGGCCCGGCGGCCTTGCCCGCCGCCCTGCCGGCCGCGGCGTGAGGCGTCATCGTGTACTTCAGTTCCCGCGTCCCCTTGGGGATGGCCACGCGGAACCGGTGAAACCGCCCGCGGGCCGAAGTGAGCACGGTCTCTTTCCCGTTTTGTGGCATGGGCGTCTCGCCCATGCTCCCCGTCGTCACCACCAGCTTTACGACGGCGTTGGCGTTGGTCCGCGCGCAGACGCTGAAGTAGTCTTCGCCGCAGGCTCCCACCGCCGGGCCGGCGATGAGCTCGACATCCTCCGGCCCGCCATAGCTCAGAACCATCTCGGGCTTGATCGGCTCGATTACCCCATACTTGAGGGCCGCGTTGCAGTACTTGCCCGAGATCGTCACGACGTTCTCGCCGGCGACCAGGTCCGCCACGTCGAGCACGAACTTGTTGTAAACCTGAAACACCGCCACGCCCGATAGCGCCTTGCCATTGAGCGTGACCACCGCCTCAGTAACCAGCGGCCGCGACCATTCCCCATAATCCCCCGTCGTCAACCCCGGCTGATTCCCCGCCGCCGAAAGCCAAAGACATCCGATGCTCTCCGGTTTGTCAATCTTGAACACCCCCCGCGCCGCGAAGCTGATCGTCTGCGCCGACGCCACAGCCGACAGTTCCTTCAGCGAAAACGTCTTGCCCCCATCGCCGCTGAAGGCCCAAGTCACGCCCGGTACAAGCTTGTCTTTCTTGGCAGGTTCGCCACCCTGCGCCCGGCTGTTTGCCACGACAGCGCAAACGGCCAGAGCCAGTAGCACGGGCATCTTGCCCGTCAGTAGCATGGGCGTCTCGCCCATGCTCCGGTTTCTGTTTGATGACATAGACGGTTCCTCTTCCTGTGTCCTCGTTGTACACGCGGACGGGCACGATCGCAATTAGCCTGCCAGGGCAAGATGCCCGTGGAACTCACGGGCGAGACGCCCGTGCTACGCCGGATGCCCGTGTTACTTCGTCGCCCGTGCTACGGGGGGCTGCTTGGGATTGGCACAGGCGGCGGCGCCGATTTGCGGGTCGAAGAAGTTCAGGATCAGGTTGTAGTACCACGCCGGGGCGTAGGGGCCAAAGCCGATGTGGCCGCCGGTGGGGAGCATGATCGCGGCCACGTTGGGGTTGGGGCTGCGGGCGAGGAAGTCCGCTACGTCCTGGGCGGGGGCGATCATGTCGTCGGCCGCGTGCACCAGCAGCACCGGCACGCGGATCGGCGCGACGCGCTCATGCACTTTGAGCGTCTTGTAGGGCATGATCCGCACATACTCCAGGCCATCGAAGGCATCCTGCGGATAGCCGATGCCGATGTACTTGAGCAGCTCATGCACGCTGCCGCGGGGGTTAGCGTACTTCTTCTGGATCATGCGGCTGCGGATGGTCGTCTGCAGGCCGGAGATGGCCGGGTGCATCAGCACCGGCTGCTCGGTCTCCATCACGTCCATCAGCTCCTCAAAGCGCAGCACGGGCGAGAAGCCGATCATGCCGGCCTCGTACCGCCGGCGCGGGCGCGGCGGGCGGGTGATGTACGGCAGCAGGCGCGGCGGGATGCCGACGTTGTCGTCGGGGCGGCCCTCGGCCCAGGCCGCCAGCAGGCACTGATTGGCGCCCCAGGAGTAGGCGATCATGCCGGTGCGTTTGACGTGGGGCTTGGCCTGCAGCCAGTCAGCCACGACCATCAGGTCCTCGGTCTCCAACGTGCCCCAGGTGTATTCGCAGTTGGGGAAGCGGCGGTCGGTGCCGCCGGTGCCGCGGACCTCGACGGCCAGCACGTGAAATCCGCACGCCCGCAGGGCCATCGACAGGTCGCGCACGCGCATGACGTTGTTGTCGCCGCGGATGCCGGCCATGATCACAATGCAGTCGGCGTCGCGGATCGTCCCGGCCGTGTCGCGCGCCCAGCCGAGCCGCGCGGAATACTCCAGCCCCGGATGCACCGGCACCCAGACGTCCTCGAAGCCCGCCCACGGCGGCGGCGGGCCCGTGACATCGCGCGACGACACCGCCTGGGCCGAATACGCCAGGCCCCAGAAGTTCCACACCAGTGATTCGAGGTTGCCCACGCGGATGTTGTACGCGGCCACCATGTCGGCAGGCTTGCCGTCGGGGCGGACCATCTCGTCGGTGAGCATGGGCTTCTTGGGATGAGGGGGCCGGAGCTTAGCCAGTTGCGGCTCGACGGCGGCCAGCCATTGGCGCGTCGTCAGCGGCGCGACGGCCGGCGGGGTGACACTGACGCGGTCTCGCGGGTCCAGCGGCAGCGAGCGTTCGGAGAAGAAGCATCCTCCAGCCGGCAGGCACAGAAGCAGCAATGTCAGGCGGGAAATCATCTGGACGCTATTGTAGAAAAACCAAAAGGCTTTGCCACAAAGATCACAAAGGCCACAAAGGGGAAGTTCTTAACAAATCTCTCTTCGTGTTCTTTGTGATCTCTGTGGCAAGGTTGTTGTTTGGGGTTACGCCTGCGTCAGCCAGACCAGCATTTCGCCCGGCGTGCGGTTGGCCCAGAGGTAGTACGGAATCGCCTTGAGCGTGACGGCCTTGGTCATCCCGCCGGCGGGGCGGTAGAGATCATCGTTCCACTCGGCCGCGTCCGGGCGCAGCGCGCCGGCCTTGATCATCGGCACGGAGCCCAATTCCTCCGGGCACTTGCCGAGGGTGAACTTGGCATCTTTGGGCAGGGCGATGGCGCTGAGGTCGCGGCCGTTGTCGGCTTCTTCCAGGCAGTAGACCACTGGCCCGCGCTGCAGTGCGACGCGCCCGGCGTCCTGTCGCACCTTGGGATTGGCCTCGACGCGCTCGACGGGCATCGCCAGCGAGAGCGTGACTTTGTCGCCGGCCTGCCATTGGCGCTTGATGCGGGCGTACCCGTTCTTCGTCAGCGGCTCCAGGTCGACCGCCCGGCCGTTGACTTTCAGCGCGGCCTCGCGGCACCAGCCGGGGATTCGCAGCGCCAGCGTGAAGACCGACTGCGGCTGGGGCTCGACGCTGATGGTCACCTCGCCGTCCCAGGGGTATCGCGTCTTCTGCGTCAGGGTGACGGTGCCCTCGGCCAACTCGATATCCGCCTCGCCGGCGGCGTACAGGTGCACCCACGCCTCGTCCGCTCCGGCCGAGTACATGTACTGCGGCAGAGAGGCGACCATGCGGGCCAGGTTCGGCGGGCAGCACGCGCAGCCGAACCACTCCTGCCGCTGGCCTCCGAAGAACGTGTCGTGCGGGGCGAACATCGGCGGGTACAGCGTCAGCGGGTTGACGTAGAAGAACTTCCGCCCGTCGCGGCTGACGCCCGAGAGGATCCCGTTGTACAGCGCCCGCTCCATCACGTCGGCGTACTCGCCGCAGGGGTCCAGGTGCAGCATGCGGTGCGCCCAGAACACCAGGGCGATCGACGCGCACGTCTCGGCGTACGCCGATTCGTTGGGCAGGTCGTAGTCGAAGGTGAAGCCCTCGTTGGCGCGCGTGGGGCCGATCCCGCCGGTGACGTACATCTGCTTGTGCGTGACGTTCTTCCACAGCCGACGGCAGGCCTCCAGCAGCGAGGCGTCGCCCGTCTCGGCCGCCACGTCCGCGACGCCGCTGTACAAGTACATCGCCCGCACCGCATGGCCGACGACCCGGTCCTGCTCGCGAATCGGCTTGTGCGCCTGGCAGTATTCGTACGAGTGCCCGAAGTGCCAGTGCTTGGGATCGTCGCCGCGGGCCTGGGCTTCGATGTCGTAGTAGTGCGGCTGGCGGCCGCGCTCGTTGACGAAGTACGTCGCCTGGTCGAGATACTTCTTCTCGCCGGTGGCGCGGAAGAGTTTCACCAGCGCCAACTCGACTTCCTCATGCCCCGGGTAGCCGCGCTTCTGACCCTGGCCGGTGCCGAAGGTGGCAATGATGTGATCGCCGTAGCGGCACATGACGTCGAGGAACTTGCGCTTGCCGGTGGCCTGGAAGTACGCCACCGCCCCTTCCATCAGGTGGCCGGCGCAGTACAGTTCGTGACAGTCGCGCAGGTTCGTCCAGCGTTTGTCCGGGGCGACGCGCTGGAAGTACATGTTGAGGTAGCCGTCGGGCCCCTGCGCCGCGGCCATCACGTCGACGACCTCGTCGACCTGCTTCTCCAGCTCCGGATCCGGCCGCACCGCCAGGCTGTACCCGGCGGCCTCGATCCACTTGGCCACGTCGCTGTCCCAGAAGATGTGGGGTTCGGTCTTGCCGCTGTCACGCGTCCATGTGAATCCGTCGAACCGCCCGGTGGTCTTGCACTGGTGATACTGGATCGGCAGCGTAGCCGTCCGGTTGACCTCCATCAGCGGCGCCCAGAAGGCGTCCTCAAGCGTGACGGAAGTCAGCCCAACGGGATTGAGTTTGCGAAGCGAGGCGTTCGTCATGTCTTGCTCCAAAAGTAGGACGGTAGCATATGCCCCTGCCGCCGGCGTTTCAAACGGTTAATGCCCGAATGATTGAAACCTGTCATAGGGAATCGGTCGGATCAGCGTTTCAGGTCCGGCTCAAGTCGTCGGGCCGCTCGGCCGATCATGGCGTTTCTGGCAAGACCTCGGTCCTGCTGGATCTGGCCATCGGCATGGAACACGACGCCGTGGCCTTCTACACCCGCCTGGCCGCCAACGTGCAGGACAAGACCGCCGTCGAGGCCATCATCCGCGAAGAAGAAATCCACGCCCGAGTCCTGACCGAAGCCAAAGCACGTCTTTCATAAGGTTAGTTACTTGCCGGTCGCGATGGCGATTGTTAGGATTCATCAGGTCTGAAAGGGGCAAAACATGAATAGTGTACGACGCGTCGTGATTGGGGTTCTGACATCGACGATGGTCGCCTCCGCCGCCGGCGGCGCCGAGAAGCCCGGCGCAGAGGATCCCCTCGATGGGATCATTCAACAAGGCGTGGCCGCTCTGGTGGCGATGCGGACTGACGATGGAAGTTGGCGCGCCCACGGCCAGTTTAAGGCCGGACCGACAGCCTTGGCAGCCTGGGTATTACTGGAGTGTGGCGTCAAGGCCGACGATCCCGGAATGGCCAAAACGCTGGACTGGCTGGTCAAGCAGGATGAGCAGTGGACCTATACGCTCGCCCTGAGATGTAATGCCCTCGCCAGAGCCAATCGTGCGACGCGGAACAAGTATGCCAAGCAATTGGTCGCCGACGCGACGTTGCTGGTCAACTCCACTCGTGACGGCTCCTACGGGTACATGTCTAACGGCACGCCTGCCTCGGGCGACAACTCCAATGCCCACTACGGTATGATGGGCGTCGAGGCCGCTGCCGAAAGCGGAGTCGATGTTTCACCGGCCTACTGGACCAAAGTCCTCAAGCATTGGGTCTTTGTTCAGTGCGAAGACGGCGGGTGGCAATACGGCGGCCGAGCCGCCACCGGCAAGGATACGATGACGCTGGGAGGCATTGCCAGCCTCAGCGCTGCGGCAAACCTCTCAGGTTTGTATCGTGCCAATCCGGGCAAGAGACTTGAAGCCCTGGTCTTCGGTCGCAAATGGCTCGATGCCAATCTTGATCCCACCAATCGAGACGGCTACTACTTGTTCAACCTCAGCCGCGCCGCCATGGGCGGGGGGCGCAAGTTCTACAACAAGGTCGACTGGTTTCGCGCTGCGGCCGCCACATTGGCCAAAACGCAGGGGCGTGACGGGTCGTGGAACGGCAACTTTGGAGACACGGTAGCGACCAGCCAGGCACTGCTGTTCCTGGCCCGCTGTCGCCGACCGGTTCTGATGGCCAAGCTCGAACACGGCGGCGACTGGGACCGCCAGGCAGGCGACGTAGCAGGCCTGACGCGGTGGTTGGCCCAAAGCGATTCGCATTATCTCGTCAACTGGCAGACCGTGCGAACAAGCGACCCGGCCGACAACTGGATCGACGCGCGGATCCTTTATATCACCGGCACGCAGGACCCCAAGCTCGACGCGGACAGCCTTGAACGCATCAAGGCGTTTATCGACGGCGGCGGTACGGTCCTGAGCGTTGCGCAGACAAACGGCGATGCCTTCAGCAACGCCATGCGCGAGGCGTACGCGGCGATGTATCCCGCAGCCGCCCTCAAGGCTGTGCCCGCCGCCGACCCGCTCAACGGCGGCGCTTCTGCCGACGTCCCCAAGACCCAAAAGCTCCAGGCGGTTCTTGCAGACGGCCGCACGATCACCATCAGCAAGAAAGCAGAGGCGCGCACGCCCGCGGCGTCCAGAATCGAGACCCTCCGCGACAAAGGCCGGATCCTGATCGTCCATTGCAGTGATGATCTTGCCGCCTCCTGGGCGACGGGTTCGAACACAGGCCCCGCCGCCCGCGCCTTCGCGCTGACGATGAACATCATCGCCGCGACCGTGGGGAAGATCGAATCCCTCCCGCCCCGCTCCAGCGGCCTAAACGCCGCC
>JAJFVE010000145.1 GCA_021371965.1 Planctomycetaceae bacterium | reverse complement strand
CCCATCCCCCCATGATAGCCCCGGCAGCGGCGGATGCAAGAACGCAACACGTCCTGGTACTTTGTCGGAGAGTTGCTGCTCGCACGCAGGGACAGGAATGCAACTCCCCGGGGCGGGTGTCTGACAATTTCGACTGGCGCTATCTGCGGGGTTTGGGTAAACTGCTTGCGTATGAGTTCCGACCCTTCAAACGCAAGGAGCACACGAGATGGATTCGTCGCCGCACGTACCGCCGCAGGAGTTTGCCGTTTCGATGAGAGCGGAGTTCGATCAGTTGGCCGAGGAAGTGATGAAGGCCGTCAACGAGGCGCCGGATGGCCAGTGGATTGCGGGCAGCGAAGAGAAAGTCCGGGATCTCTGCGCCGAGATGCGACGCCGAGTCTTTGAGCGTGCCGTCCAGAAGCGCGTGCAAGCGGCGGAAGCCGCTTTTCCCCCCTCCGCGCCATGCGACGACGGGAAAGCGATACGCGAATAAGGGACTTCAGTCGCACCGCATCGTTACGGTCAACGGTGAGATCGAAATCTGCCGGCGTTGGTGGCATGATCGCGAACTGGGCAGCGTGGCGCCAGCCGATGCGATCGTGGATCGCCTCGGGGCGACGATCACGCCTGGCGTGGTGGAGCTGGCGGCGCGGGTGAACCTGAGGGCCAGTAGCTTTCGCGAAGCGGCCGCGGTTTTGGAGCGCACGGCGCAGGTGAAGCTCAGCTACGAGCAAGTCCGCAAAGAAGTGGAAGCGGTGGGGCGTCAGGTGTTGGCAGGACAAGAGAAGGACGCCATCGCTGTGAGCTGGCATCCCGAAGACTGCGTGCTGCGCGGTGGCGAAAATCCCGAGAAAACCCGCGTCTATACGGGCTGCGACGGCGTGATGGTGCCGGTCATCACCGAAGCCGAAAAGGTCAAACGTCGCGAGAAGGTCAAAGCCAAGCGTCGTCGCCGCGGCAAGAAGTGCAAGCCGCTGCCGCCGCGGAAGCGCGGTGCGGATCGCCCCTGGAAGGAATTCAAGGTCGCCTTCTTCTACAGCGAAGACGCCCAGCACCAGCATGTGGCCTTCACGCACGGCAATCACGAGACGGCCGGCAAGCTCTTACGCCGCGAAGCGGATCGGCTGCGGTTCCGTGAAGCAGACGAGCGGATCGCCATCGTGGATGGCGCCGTGTGGATTCGCGAGCAGTTCGCGTTGCACTTTGCCGAGCTGGACGCGATCGGCTTGGACTTCTACCACCTCAGTGAGAACGTGCACCGCGCGCGGCGCGCGGTCTTCGGGGAAGAGTCGCCGGAAGGCAAGGCATGGGCCGACGAGCTGATGCACTGCTTCAAACATGACGAGTACGCTTTCGCATGGGAGAAAATCATCCAGTGGCGTGCGGGCGTCAAAGGCAAGACGAAGCGGAAGGCGGCAGACCGGCTGCTGAACTTCGTCTCCACGCGCAAGGAGATGATCCGCTACCCGGCGTTCCAGGAACGGGGCTGGCAGATCGGAAGTGGGCCGACAGAATCGCAATGCAAGCTCTGCACGAAGCGGCTGAAGGGCTACGGCCGCCGCTGGGAACGACGAAACGCCACGGCGGTCGCGGCCCTGGATACACTGCACCGCAACGCCCAATGGCACCAAGTCTGGCCAAACGCCCGCGCCACCGCCACTTAAGGCTGCCAGCGAGTTTTGTCACACACTCTTCCCGCTCTTCCTTCCCCTCGATATACTCTCCCGATTCAATTGAAGCGTTGTGTTCTTGCCAGGGCGGCGTTAGCTGCCGGATCGTGGGCAACGGGGGACGGACGTCTCCTGCTCGCCAACGGAGAACCCATCCAATGGCGCGAAGACCCGTCTTTCGCCATTTTGGACCGCCGTGGCCTGGCATAACCGACGGAGATTGAAACCTTCCGGCCCGGTCGCGCATCTGCTCTAATGAGAACAGACCGGAATC
>JAJFVE010000106.1 GCA_021371965.1 Planctomycetaceae bacterium | reverse complement strand
CGACCCGGCCAACCTGTGCATGTTCGGATTCGACCCCATCAGCGGCGTGGCCGCCCTGGGCAAGAAGTACATCGCCCACACGCACGCCAAGGACGGGCTCAAGGGCGTGCTCAAGGAAGTGCCCCTGGGCGAGGGCGGCGTAGATTTTCCCAAGTACATCGCAGCCCTGGACGCCATCGGCTACGACGGCTTCCTGACGATCGAGCGCGAAGTCGGCGAGGACCCCGCAGCCGACATCGTCAAGGCCGTCAAGTTCCTGCGAACACTCTAGAAGGATCTAAGATGCCACTGACCCACCGCGAGAATTTTCTTCGCAATGCTTCGATGCAGGGCCACGAATGGATCCCCATGGGGGTCTATATCTCGGGCAATCTCTGGTACCACATGGGCGAGGAACTTGAGGATCTCTGTCTGCGCCACCCGGTGCTGTGGCCGAACTTTAAGAAGGGGCAAACCCCGTTCAAGGAGTATGGCAAGCAAACCCCTGACCGCATCGACATGTGGGGCTGCAAGTGGCGCTATGAGCTGGGCGGCCTCGACGGGCAGGTGATCGAACACCCGCTGGCGAGCTGGGACGCCTTCGACGAGTGGAAGAAGACCGCCCCCAAGCCGCCGGCCTTCACCGACGAAGACCGCAAACGCCTCGCCGAGGCCAAGGTCAAGGGTGACCTGACCGGCTGCGGCCTGGGCCCGCACGGGTTCTTCTTCATGCAGCTCTACTACCTGCGCGGATTTGAGAATTTCATGATGGACGTGGCCACCGAAGAGCCGCGCCTCGACGAGTTGATCGAGATCATCGCCTCGTACTGGGAAGCTGTCGCCGCCCCGAACATCGCGGCCGGGGTCGATCTGGTCAGCGCGGCCGACGACCAGGGCACGCAGCGGGCGCACATGCTGGGGCCCAAGTATTTCCGCCGCTACCTGATGCCGACATACAAGCGGCTGTTCCTGCCCGCCCGCAAGAGTGGCGCTCATGTGTACATGCACACCGATGGCTACATCATGGATATCGCCGAGGACTTGCTGGCCTGCGGAATCAGCATGGTCAACCCGCAGGACCTGGTCAACGGGATCGACAACCTCGCCAAGGTCTTCAAGGGCCGTGTGTGCATCCAGTGCGACATCGACCGCCAGAGCGTGCTGCCCTACGGCTCGCCGGCCGATGTGCACGAACTGATCAAGGAAGAGGTCATGAAACTCGGCAGCCCCGCCGGCGGCCTGGAGTTCATCGTCGGCCTCTACCACCCCACCCCCATCGCCAACGTCGAGGCCCTGTGTACCGCCCTGGAGAAATACCGCACGTACTGGGTCGGGCGATAGCGGGATAGATCCGAAACAACAAATCCCAAACACTGAAGCGAGAAACAAAGACAACAAACAGAGAATCTCTTCGTCTTTGTTCTATCCCTTTCGCTCCTGTTTGCTTTTTGTTTCGGATTTCGTGCTTCGGATTTCGGATTTGTTTTGTAACCCCTCCCGCTGACCGTGCCGATAGATAATGGATATGGACCTTCTACATCTTTCAGACACCGGGCTCGATCCTGCCGTGCAGTACCTGCTGCGTTTGGGCGCCGCTGCCGTCATGGGGGCGGTGATCGGGGCGGAGCGTCAGCACCATGGTCGCAGCGCCGGGTTTCGCACGCAGTTGCTGGTGGCATTCGGCTCGGCGCTGGCGATGGTCGTCAGCCTGCATTTTGGCGAGGTGTTCAAGTTCCCCACTGCCGACAGCACGCTGCGCGTCGATCCGGCCCGCATGGCCTACGGCGTCATGGGCGGCATCGGGTTTCTCGGCGCGGGGGCGATGATCCAGGACCGCATGCACATCCGCGGGATGACCACGGCCGCGAGCCTGTGGTGTACGGCCGCCCTGGGTCTGGCGTGCGGGTTCGGGATGTATAGCGTCGCTCTGTATTCCACGCTGCTGGTGCTGTTCGCGCTGCTGGTGCTGGACCGGCTGGAGAAGTACATCCCATCGCGCCGCTCGATGAACATCAGCGTGACGATCGGCCTGTCTGTCGATAACCCCATCGGCCGAATCCAGTCGCTGCTCGAATCGCGGCACGTGAAGGTCAGCTATGTGCAGATCGACCGCGACCACAAGGCCCTCAAGCAGACCGTTCATATGCGCGTATCCATGGCCGCCAGCACCCGCATCAACGACCTCCTGGCCATCGAGAGCGAACTGCCCGACCTCATCCGCCTGGACGTGAAATAGCCGCCCGGCCGCAACTGAATCCCGCCCCGACTCCAGCCGATAGTCTTGGTAGCGCCTCCGATGTGCGCCGCTTGTGGGAGCCTTTGCCAATGCCTCGCCGCCGAACATTCCTGGCTGCAATCGCCGCCGTCATCGCCTTCACGGCCGCGCTGCCCCGAGCGACGGCCGACACCGCCGCCCCCGCTCGTGCCGAAGATCCCGACGCCATCGCGGCCGCTCGCCTCAAAGAGTTCGGGCAAGGCTACGTCTCGCACATCGACCGCGACCGACGGCTCATCTACATCAGCGCGCTGGACAAGCAGAACCTCGACGACACCATGTCGCTGCTGGCCGACTTCACCGACGCCCAGCGAAAGACGCTCTTCAAAGAGCCGCTGCCCTGGTATGTCACCGTCATCCTGCCAAGCGTCGAGCACTACCGCAAACTCGCCCCCAAGGCCAACGCCGTCGGGTTCTACCACCCCGCGTCGCGAACGCTGATCAGCATCGACCGCGGCCGAACGCTTCTGCACGAGTACACCCATGCGCTGCACCATGCCGACCAGGCCGCCGCCAACCAGCTCCACCCGATCTGGATCACCGAAGGGCTGGCGACGCTATTCGAGGCCGCCGAGATTACGCCCGAGGGCCTCAAGCCCGTGGCCGATCCGCGCCTGGGCGTCGTGCAACGGGCGATTCACACCGGGAGCTGCCCGCCGCTGAAATGGCTGCTGGGATGCGACGACAAGCTGTTCATGAAGGACCCATCGCTGACATACTCGCAGGCCCGCTACGTGATGTTCTACCTCTACCAGCGCGGCCAGCTCGACGCGTGGTACGCCACGTACAAAGAGGGCTTTGCCCAGGACCCCACCGGGCAGGTCGCTATGGAACGAGTGCTCGGCCAGGCGATTGAAGGCCTCGACCGGACGTGGAAGTCTTGGGCCGCCAGGGTCGAAGTGCCCGCGGGCCTGAGGCACGATTACCGCGGGCGGCTGGGCATCCAGATGAACGACGATACGCGCGGGGTGAAGATCATCTCGATGCTGCCCCAGGGCGCCGCCGCGCAGGCCGGTCGCCTCAGAGTCGGCGACGTGATCACGGCCTACAGCGATAAACCC
Source organism: Planctomycetaceae bacterium (assembly GCA_021371965.1). The sequence goes on along the minus strand of JAJFVE010000106.1, from coordinate 89,438 downwards.
GTCCGAAAAACCGCCGAGCTCGCCGCCGCCATCCGCGCCACCGGCGAGCTCAAGACCGTCACCATCCAGATCCTCCGCAACAATGAATCGATCACGATCCTGCAACCGATGGGAACCGCCGGCGGCGCGGCGGCAAGTGGTAAACCGTAAGGATGCCGTGGCGGGAAGTCGCGACAGCGACGACAGCCACGATCCCGTATCCTCATCGCTATCGTGGCTGTCGGACTTCGCCCTCCCGCCACGGCACCGTTGTCACTACTTCCGGCAGCGTATGGGCACGTACCCGAGGAGCTTGCCCTTGATGAACTTCACGTCCAGGCGGGCGAATCGCTGGAGGCCCTGCTCAATGCGAATCTCGGGCCAGTCTTCGCCGATCAGCGGGCGGGCGTAGCGCACGAAGTCGTCTGTCACGTCCAGGCCGCCGGGGGCCAGCCATGCGGCCGGAATCTGGCGCGCCCAGTTTGCTACCTTCTCCAGCGGCACTTTGTCGTAGTAGACGCTGTAGCCTGCGCCGGGCTTGCGCAGGATCGTGGCCATGTAGCCGCCGCCTTCGTTCATCGCCACCGAGACGGCGTGGCGGCCGACTTCGTATGCCTCGTCCTGGTCCACGCGCGAGGCGAAGATCGACGTGCTCCGCTGCAGGACGCCCGGCACCTGCCACGTGGCCTGGCCGCGGGCAGCCAGGCCGTGCTCGTTGAGATAATTCGCCACGACCTGGGCGGCCGTCGTCTTGCTCGCGCCGTACTCGATATGCCCGAAGGCGTCGCGGGCCTCGCCGAGGGCGCCGACGTCAAAGCCCTCGCTGACGACGACGATGCACCGTCCGCTCTGGCGAAGCTGGCGGTTGACGTTCTCGGCCAGCGACTCCAGGTTGTGCTTCGCCTCGGCCATGTAGATCTGCAGGGGCATCTCGCGATTCGGGTCGGCCAGGCGGGCCGCGGCCGGGATGAAGCCGGCCTTTCGCCCCATCGCTTGGAGCACCGAAACGCACTCCGACGGCGCCATGCCGCGGTTCTCTTCGTTGGTGTTCTGAACGATATGAGCCCAGTACCGCGCGGCGCTGCCGTAGCCGGGCGTGTGGTCGATGAGCTTGAACTCGTCGTCGCCCACGTCGTTGTCGATGGTCTTGGGAACGCCCACGGCCACCAGATCCAGCCCGCGTTCGTGCGCCAGTTTAGCGACTTTGGCGGCGGTGTCCATCGAGTCGTTGCCGCCGATGTAGAAGAAGTATCCGATATCATGCGCCCGCATGACCTGGACGATGCGTTCGAAATCTTCCTCGGCGCCGGCACCGAGCTTGTAGCGGCAGGTGCCGATGGCCCCGGCCGCCGGCGTGCGCCGCAGCAGCGAGATCTCCGCGGGATCCTGGGCGTCCATGTCGATAAGCTGTTCGAGCAGGATGCCCTCGACGCCGTGCCACCCCGCCAGCACGCGCCCAACGCGGGTCGGGAAGTCGCGGCACGCCTCGACCACGCCCGCCAGCGAAGCGTTGATCACCGGAGAAGGGCCGCCGGATTGCGCAACCAAAACGTTAGCTCTCATTCAAAGTCCTCCGATCTTCCGTTATTCCGTTTTTCCACTTCTGCCGCCTCTGCGTCCCCAGCGACCTCAGCGGCTATTTCTCGCCGCTTTGCTTCCTTGGTGACGCCCTAACAGTAGTGCTGCAGCCCATCGCCTGCAAGACCGGATTCGCTGCGCCTTGACCGGCCGCGGCGGGGCTGTGACAATAGGGTCCGATGAGTCTGATCGAACAGCTTGGACGGCGGACGTACGACCGCATCGAGGGCTTCGGCGACCTGTGCCGTTTCAGCGGCCGCACGCTGAGCTGGATGCTGTCGTCGGCCCTGACGCGCCGCAACCTCAAGCTGCTGATGTACCAGCTCTACAGCGTGGGCGTATTGAGCATCCCGGTGGTGATGATCACGGGCATGTTCATCGGGGCGGTGCTGGCCGTTCAGACGGTCGAGCAGTTCAAAGGCATCGGGATGCTCCCGATGATGGGCACGATCGTGAATCTCTCCGTGTTGCGCGAGCTGGGCCCGGTGCTGGCGGGCGTCCTGCTGGCCGGGCGCGTGGGCGGGGGCATGACGGCCGAGTTGGGCACCATGCGCGTCACCGAGCAGATCGACGCGCTGTGGGTGATGGGATCGAGCCCCATCCAGGTGCTGGTCGTGCCTCGCGTGATGGCCTGCATTCTGCTGATCCCTGTCCTGGTGCTCTACGCCAACGCGATGGGCATCCTGGGCGGGTACATCGTCAGCGTGAAGATCTACGACGTGAACTCCTCAGACTTCTGGCGCTACGCCAGCCAGGCCGTCACCCTGTGGGACATCTTCTATGGGCTCATCAAGAGCGTGTTCTTCGGGGCGGCCATCAGCGTCATCGGCTGCTACAAGGGCTTTCGCTGCACCAGCGGGGCCGCGGGGGTCGGGCGGGCCTGCACCGAAAGTTTCGTCGCCAGTTGCGTGGTGATCCTCGCGCTGGACTTCTTCGTCGGCATGGGGCTCAATACCCTCTACAACGCGTTCCACCCAATCCAGAGCGTTCTTCAATGAAAGGCCCCCGATGGGTAATCCGCTCCAAAACTGGCTCAGCCGTCACAAGAACCCTACCAGCTTCTGGCTGCACATGGTGGGCATCCCCGCCTGCTTTGTCGCAGCGCCCGTCCTGCTGATCCTTCATCTCTGGTGGCCGGCCGCGCTGAGCTTCGTCGGCGGCTACGCCTTGCAGTTCATCGGCCATCTCGTCGAGGGCAATCGTAGCGGCGAGGAAATGCTCCTGCGCCGCCTGATGGGCAAACCCGCCGACGAGTGGAAAACAGGGAAGAAGTAATCAGTAATCGGTAATCAGTAACCGGGAACCACCCTATTAGCGATCGCCGATTACCGAATTACTGATTACTGCTTACGGGTTTGCAAATCCCCCCTGCCAAGCTTAAAGTGGCGGGCCTATGGGCCTTCGAATCATCACAACATCGGATCCGGTCAGCGACCCTGTCGTAGCGGAATTGCGCCGCCGTCTGCACGAAGGCGGCCTCGTCGCCGGCGGGGCCGGTGCATCGAACATCCCCGAGCAGGTGCGCACCATCATCGATGGCGTGCGCCGAGACGGCGACGAGTATGTGGCCGCCCACACGCGAGACATTCACGGCGGCAACCTCCAGGCCGCCGACCTGCGCGTCAGCGCCGAGTGCATCAAGGCCGCCCACGATCAGTATTACACATACAACAACTGGTTCCTGGAGATCGTCCGCCGCGCGGCCGCCAACATCCGCTCTTACCAGCAGGCCATCCGTATCACCGACGAGCCCTCGCTGCGGCGCGGCGGGCGGTGGATGTCGGTGCGGTACTTGCCCCTGGACCGCGTGTGCGTGTACGTGCCCGGCGGCAAGGCGATCTATCCCTCGACGGTCCTGATGACAGTCGTGCCCGCGCAGGTCGCCGGCGTGCGCGAGATCGTGATGGTCTCGCCCCCCACCGCCGACGGCGACATTCACCCGATGGTGCTCGCGCTGGCCGGCGAGCTGGGCGTGACGGAAGTCTATCGCGCCGCCGGCGTGGCCGGCCTGGCCGCGGCCGCCTGGGGCACGGCGACCATCCGCCCCGTCGACAAGATCGTCGGCCCGGGCAACGCCTACATCGCCGAGGCCAAGCGGCAGCTTTTCGGGCGAGTCGGCATCGACTCGATCGCCGGCCCCAGCGAAGTGCTGATCGTGGCTGACCAGACCGCCCGCGCCGACTTCGTAGCCGCCGACATGCTCGCCCAGGTCGAACACGACCCAGGCTCAGCCGTGCTCGTGACGACCAGCGCGGACCTGGCCGCCAAAGTTGCGCAGGAAATCGAAACGCAGCTACCGGCCCTTCAGCGAGCCGCGGCCATCGGAGCGTACCTCGACCGCTTCTGCGCAGCCGTGGTCGTGCCGGACATCGCCGCCGCCTGCGAAACGGCCAACGCCTTCGCCCCGGAGCACCTGCAGATCGTCACAGCCGACGACGAGGCCGCCCTCAGGCAAATCCGCCACGCCGGCGCGATTTTCCTGGGCGCCTACACGCCCGTGCCGGTCGGCGACTACTACGCCGGCCCCTCGCACGTGCTGCCAACGGCCGGGACGGCCAGATTCGCCGGGCCGCTGAGCGTGAACGACTTTTTGAAGGCCTCAAGCGTGGTGCGCTACGACGAAGCCTCACTGAGTGCCGATGCCGGCGATATCATCGATATCGCGACGAGCGAAGGTTTGACAGCCCACGCAGCGGCAGTAAGAAAAAGAAGAGATCCTAGGCCCTAGATCCTCGATCCTAGGAAGCACCAACGCCGGAATCCGAGGATCGAGGACCTAGGATCTAGGACCTGTTCTATGACTTTTTTCAGAAACAACGTCGACGCGATGACAGGCTACCAGCCTGGCGAACAGCCGGGCGCTGGCGTCAAGGTCATCAAACTTAACACCAACGAGAACCCGTATCCGCCTTCGCCAGCGGTGGTGCAGGCGGTGCACGCGTTTGACCCCGAACTGCTGCGGCGGTATCCCGACCCGATGGCGCGTGCGGCATGCAGGGCAGCCGCCGATGCGCTGGGCGTTCCGGCTGATTGCGTCATGGCCGGCAATGGCAGCGACGATTTGCTGACGATCATCTTTCGCGCGTGCTTGGGCGAGGGGCGCATCGTCACCTACCCCATGCCGACGTACGTGCTCTACCAGACGCTGGCCAAGATCCAGAACGCCCCGTTCGTCGAGGTGCCCTATCCGGAAGATTACTCGCTGCCCTTTGAGGCCCTGCGCGGCGTGCGGGCGGCCGTGACCATCGTCGCCAGCCCTAATAGCCCCTCGGGCACGCTGGTCCCTATCGAGCAGATGGAGAGGCTCGCAGCATCCGTGGCCGGCGTGCTGGTGATCGACGAAGCCTACGCTGATTTCGCCGACGCCAACGCCCTGTCGCTGGTGGCCAAGTTCCCCAACGTCGTTATCCTGCGTACGCTGAGCAAGGGCTACTCGCTGGCCGGCCTGCGGATGGGCTTCGCCTTCGCGCAGCCGGCGCTGCTCGATGGTCTCAACAAAGTCAAAGACAGCTACAACGTAGACGCCATCGCCTGCGCCGCAGCCGCCGCGGCGATGAAAGACCAGCCCTGGAAGAACGCCAACGCCGAAAAGGTCAAAGCGTCACGCGCCAAACTTTCCGCCGCCTTGACCGCGATGGGGTTTAAAGTCTGGCCCAGCCAGTCCAATTTCATCCTCGCCCGCCCGCCCAAAGGCAACGCTTCTGAAATCTACCAGGCATTGAAACGTGCCGGCATCCTCGTGCGTTACTTCAATCAGCCGCGCCTCGACGACAAGCTGCGCATCAGCGTCGGGACGGACGAGCAGAACGCTCAACTGGTCGATGAGATGAAGAAGTTCCTAGTTCCTAGTTCCTAGTACGACATTTGTCGGCACGTTTTTTGGGGAAGCGGTCTTCCCTTGGCTCTTCTTTTTGAAAGGAACCAAGATGTCTGCTATTCGCGATTACAAGGACCTGATTGCATGGCAAAAGGCAATGGATCTAGTGGAAGAGGCGTATAGAATCAGTGCACATTTTCCCAAGGAGGAAGTCTTTGGCCTGCGTTCTCAGATCAGGCGCGCGGCTGTGAGCATTCCCAGCAACGTTTCTGAGGGAAGCGGTCGGATGACTCGCGATGACTTCGTCCGTTTTCTTGTCATGGCTGCCGGGTCATGCAATGAGGTCGAAACTCAAGCTTTACTTTCAGTTCGGCTCAAGTATACGACCGATAAGATTATTGTCCGGTTGCTCGGATTATGTAAAGATGAACAGCGATTACTGCGTGGGCTGATCCAGAGTCTCAGCGCAAGTACGAAACGCGGCGTCAGCTATCAGCCGCCGACATCGCAAAGCCCACGAGGAACTAGGAACTAGGAACCAGGAACTTTTCCATGCCTAATCGCAAAGCCACAGTCAAACGCAAGACCAACGAGACCAACATCGAACTGACCCTGGACCTCGACGGGACCGGTAAAGTCGCCGCACAGACGGGCATCGGGTTTCTCGATCACATGCTCGATCATCTCGGCAAGCACAGCCTGACGGACCTGACGGTCAAGGCCGACGGCGACCTGCAGGTCGACGACCACCACTCGGCTGAGGATGTCGCCATCTGCCTGGGCCAGGCCCTGGCCAAGGCCCTGGGCACCAAGGCCGGCATCCGCCGTTTCGGCTGCGCGCGCATCCCGATGGATGAGGCCTTGGCCGAGGTCTCGCTGGATTTATCCGGCCGCGCGGCCACCGTCTTCCAGGTCGCCTTCAGCGGCGACAAAATCGGCACGTTCGACACGCAGCTCGTCGAGGAGTTCCTGCGTCGCCTGGCCGGGGCGGCCGGGATCAACCTCCACGTCAGCGTACCCTACGGCAGCAACGATCACCACATCGCCGAGGCCATCTTCAAGGCGTTGGCGATCGCCCTGCGGACGGCCAAAGAGCCCGACCCCGCCCGCGGCCGCGACCTGCCCAGCACCAAGGGCAAGCTCTAACAGCCGTGGGCAACGCTGAGAAATGCCCGCGCTTCTACTGCTCGGACCTTTCCGGGCAAAGCGTCGCACTGCCTCCTGACGAAACGCACCACGCGCGGCACGTCTTGCGGCTGGGCGGCGGCGACGCGGTGGAACTCTTCGACGGCAAAGGCGCCATCGCTCGCGGGCATATCGTCCAGCTTGGCAGGACTTCCGCCGAAGTTGCTGTAGACGATCTGCAACGCGTCGGCCGTTCCGAGCCGCTCGTGCACGTCGGGTTTGGCGTTCCCAAGGGCAAGCGGCTGGACTGGCTGCTGGAAAAGGCCACGGAACTGGGCGCAGCGTCGCTACAGCCGGTGCTGTTTGAACGCAGCGTAGCCGGCAGCGATGAGCTATCAGCCAACACGCATAGCCGCTGGCTGGGCCACTGCATCGCCGCGGCCAAGCAGTGCGTGCTCAATTACTTGCCCGAGATCCGCCAGCCGCTCGCGGTTTGGCAATTGCCCAAGGCGTGGCAGGGACAGCTCAATGTCTTAGGCGAGATCGATCCCTCTGCCCTGTCGCTACGGGACGTGCTGGCAACCTGGACCGGCGGGCGGGAGATCGGCATCATCATCGGACCCGAAGGCGATCTGACGCCGGCCGAGAAGACCGTTTTGGGCAAAGCGGGATTTCTGCCCGCGCGCCTGGGGCACACGATCATGCGCGTTGAGACAGCCGCCATCGCTCTGCTGGCCGGAACCGTCGCCCTCTGCCATGGACGCTGAATGGGGAGAACAACAGCGCCGAGCAAGCCCCGCCGCCAACGTGCGCGGCAGGCGCGGCGTGCCGGGGGTCTTTTAGAGTTGCTCCGCGGGGCGGCGGAGGATAGCATGTTCCTTCGGCGGATCAGCCCAGGGGGAGGGCCTCGGATCGCCCAGGGCTTTGGGCCGCTTCCCCCCTAACGACGGAGCATCGCAACGTGGTTAGAACGTTGCATAAATACTTAGGCCGCGATTTGCTGAAGGTTGCGGTTCTGGCGTTGGTGGTTTCGACGCTGCTGTTTACGGTCTTTACGATCGTCGAGCCGCTGCGGAAGCGCGGGTTGGCCTCGGGGCAGGTCGCCCAGCTCATTTTCTACACCATCCCCATCATGCTCTCGATGACCTTGCCCGTGGCGGCGCTGTTTGCCGCGACCATCGTCTACGGACGATTCAGCCAGGATAATGAGATGACCGCCTGCCGCGCCAGCGGCATCTCGACGCTCAACGTGCTCAGCCCCGCCCTGGCCCTGGGGGTGGCGGTGGCGGTCATCTCGATGGCGTTGAGCAATTTCGTCACGCCGCGGATGGCCGAACTGGTCCAGAAGCGCGTCAAGGACAACATGATGGCCTTGGTGTCCAAGGAGCTCGAGACGCAGGGCTACTTCGAGCAGGGCAAGGCCCTGATTGTCCACGCCGACACCGTCACCCGCGACACCGAGGGCGGCATGGTGCTCTACGGGGTGGTCGGGATCCAGGTCAAGAAGGCCGACGAGATCGTTGGCGTGACGGCGTCGAAGGCCCACGCCAATTTCGGCGAGAGCGACGACGTGGTGGACATTCATCTCGTCGAGCCGATGGCATTCCATACCCGCAGCGGTTCCGAGGTCCAGGAAGAGGTCCAGCCCTGGCGGTTCAAGATGCCCAACCCCGTCAAGGACGATCCGGCCTGGTACGACTGGTCGCGCCTGATGGACGCCGACAAGAAGGTCTTCTCCAACGCCGAGATCCGCACGCTGCTGGACAAGATCCGCAACGACATGGTGCACGATACGTTCATCGACACTATCGTGAAGGACCTCGGGCCCGGGCGGGTGTATCGCGGGCTCAGCGCCGGCGGGGACACGTTCTGGGTCGAGGCGCCCGTCGCCACGCGCGACCCCGGCAAGGGCGTCGTCCTCGGCAGCCAGATGCGCCCCGACGGGAGTTTCCTGCCCGTCACCGTCACCGTGATGCGCAACGGCGCCTGGCATGAGCGCATCATGGCCAACACCGGCCGCATCGGCATGGGCGTGCCCCTGATGGGCACCCACTCGGTTGTCAGCATCACGCTGTCGGGGGCCGTCGAAAGCCAGACGTCCGCCTCCAGCCAGATCAGCCGCCACAGCCGCCGCAACTTCGGGGACATGTCGATCCCGCCGGCGGTAGTCGAGGCCGCCGACCGCGTCAGCGACCAGACCATCGCCCAGGGCAACGAAGGCGTCGCCCGCAGCGGCATGCGGTATCTGCCGGAGCTCAAGAAGAAAATCGCCAGCGTGCGATCCAAGATCATCGCCGAGATCCACCGCCGCCTGGCGATGTCGTGCAGTTGCTTTATCCTGGTGGCGATGGGCGCGGCGCTGGGGCTGCTGCTGCGCGGCGGGCAGATCCTGACGGCGTTCGTGATCACGGCGGTGCTCGGTTCGCTGCTGCTGATCATGGTGATGCGAGGCACGCAGATGATTAACGACGTCGGCATCAACAGCGCCGCGACGGGTCTGAGCGTGGCCTGGGGAAGCGTGGCCGCCACGACCGTCGCCACCGGCGCCGTGTTCGTGAAGCTCTGTCGCAGGTGAGAGCGGATGAAGATCCTGGACCGTTACATTGTGCGCACCTTCCTGACGACCACGTTCATGTGGTTCATCGTCCTGATGTCGCTGCGCATCATGCTGGATCTGTTCATCAATCTTGATGAGTTCGCCAAGGGCGGCGGCGGCATGGGCGGAACGCTCGGCCGTGCCCTGGAGTACTACTCGGCCTGGTCAACGGTGTACTTCCAGCAACTGGGCAAGGCGATCATCGTTTTCGGCGCCCTGACGACGCTGTATACGATGAACCGCACCAACGAGCTGACGGCCATCCTGGCCTCGGGGCGCAGCCTTCACCGCGTGATCCTGCCGATCATCGCCTGCGCGCTGGCCCTGAGCGTGCTCAACATCGCCAACCAGGAAGTCGTGATCCCGCCGCTGGGTCCGATCCTGACGGCCGATCGCGACGCCCGCGCCGAAAAGAAGCTCCTGCAGGTCTACCTGACCCCGGACAAGCTCAATTCCACGTGGTATTCCAACAATTTCGACGCCGCCACGGGGGTTCTGACCAGCCCGCTGGTGGTCCTGCGCGAAGATACGACCAAGGACGCGCGCCCCAACTTTCGCGGCCTGGCCACCATCACCGGCACAACGGGCAAGTCCGGACAACTCCAATTGCTGCGCCCCGTTCCCGGCGCGGCGGCCGAGACGCTCTCGGGCTGGTTCATCGGCCAGGGAAAATTCACCAGCTATCGCTCCAGCGGCAAGCCGATGCAATTGGCCAACAGCGAGGCCGTCGTCACGTCCGTCACCTCCAAGCCCTACATGGACGACCTGGTCAAGACCATGAACGGGCAGGCTTTCACGGACAAAGCGGCCGTCTACTGCCTCAGCAAGGACGACCCGACTCTGTCGATGGTCGAACGAACGGACGTCCTGGCGCAGATGACCCTGCGGGCGCGCGAGTTCGCCAGCGTGGCGGGCAAGGACGGCAAGCCGCGAATCCCGGTCCTCCTCAAGCCGCAGTTCATCTTCCGCGGCGGCGCCGATAACCGCATTCTGGCGGTGATCACGGCCGACCACGCCGTGGAGAAGATACCCGGGCGATGGGACCTCGCCGGCGGCAGCGTCTTCTGCCCCACCGACCTGACGGCCAAGGAACTCCAAATGCGCCAGAACACGCGCTGGCTCGATTATCTCTCGACCAGCCAGCTTAGCTCAATGCTGGAAAGCGGCACGCTGCCCAACCTGACCAAGCGGGCGATGTTGACCAAGCACCTGCGCTTCGCCGAGCCCTTCAACAGCCTCATCCTGCTGCTGCTGGTGGTGCCGTTCATGCTCTCGCGCGAACGCAACCTCAAGGCCTCGACGCTGCTGGGCGTGGCCATGGGCGTCGGCTTCTACGCCTTCATCTACATCTGCCAGTATGCCTCCCTCTCGCCGACGCTGACGGCGTGGCTGCCGGTGCTGCTGTTCGGGCCGGTGGCTGTCGTCATGCTCGACTCGGTGAAGACCTAGTGAGCGACTACCGCGTCAACCTCGACATCTACGCCGGTCCGCTGGACCTGCTGCTGTACCTCATCCGCCGCGACGAGGTCGACATCCACGACATCCCCATCGCGCGGATCACGCAGCAGTACATCGAGCACGTTGAGGTGCTCAAGGCCCTGGACCCCAATGTCGTGGGCGACTTCCTGGTCCTGGCCGCGACGCTGATGGAAATCAAGACCCGCATGCTCCTGCCCAGTCCGCCGCCGGAAGAAGGCGGCGAGGAAGGCCTCGAGATCGACCCCCGCGCCGAGCTGGTGCGCCAGCTCCTGCAGTACAAGGCGTTCAAGGACGCCGCGTTCGACCTGGCCGACGCGGCTGCCCAGCAGGCCATGAAGTTCCCGCGCCGCCCCGGGCACGTCCCCGGACAGGACGACTCGGCGCTGGACCTTGAGGACGTGCAGATATGGGACCTGCTCTCGGCCTTTGGGCGGCTCATGGACGCCATCGGCCAGACCGCCCGCCAGCACGAGGTCATCTACGACGACACGCCGCAGGAATTGCACTCGCAGGACATCCTCGACCGCCTCGCCCGCGAAGGAGCCCTGAGCTTCAGCCAGATCTTCCAAGGCCGCACGCTGCGCAGCGAGATTATCGGGTTGTTCCTGGCGCTGCTGGAGCTGGTGCGGCAGAAGCAGATCATCGTCGGCCAGGATGCCAACTTCGGCGAGATCCAGGTCGCCCTCAGCCCCGACCCGCCGCCCAAGCCCGCCACAGAAAGCATGGGCGAGACGCCCATGCCACCGACTGCGGAGCCTGCCGATGAACCCCCAGCAGAAGCTTGAACAACTGGGCCTGAGATTGCCCGCCCCGCCCAAGGCCGTCGGCCTGTACGCTCCGGCGGTGCGAAGCGGAAACCTGGTCTTTACCTCCGGCCAGATCGCCATGGCCGCCGGTGAACTGCTGGCCGCGGGCAAGGTACCCGTGCAAGTGCCGCTGGACTTGGCCGCAGCGTGCGCCCGCCAAGCGGTGCTCAATGCCCTGGCGGCAGTGGCGGGCGTGGCCGGCGGGCTCGACGCCATCCGCCGGATCATCCGCATGACAGTGTTCGTCAACTCCTCAGCGGGATTTACGGATCAACCCAAGGTCGCCAACGCCGCCAGCGAGTTGCTGCTGGAGCTGTTCGGTCCGGTAGCGGGCACGCACACGCGCTGCGCCACAGGCGCCGCTGAGTTGCCACTCAATTCGCCCGTAGAGATCGATCTGATCGTTGAAACGATCTCTTGATCGAGTGCCATGGGCCGTTGGTCGCTATCATTCCCACGGAACTATTTCGGGGCGAAATCCGATCATGGAGAAGAAACACTCAACCGTCTGGGGACGGATCAAACGAGCGTGGCGCAAACGCGGTCCGATCGGCTTTGTGCGTCTGGCGTGGAGGAATGTGGTCATCTACGCAAACCTGCCGTTCAATTCAAAGGCCATCCGCAGGCAGCACTTCGATCATAGCTTCGACAAACAGTTCGGCACCGACACCACCGGCCTCATCCCGATCGGGGCTCTTACCGTCCCTGCCGAGCACGAGGACCACGCACGCGAATACCTGCCCACGGACACCAACATCTTCCGGGGCATCCTGGCGCGGGTGCCTATCGATCATTCACAATTCACGTTCATCGACTTCGGTTCGGGCAAGGGCCGCACGCTTCTGCTGGCGTCGGATTACCCGTTCAAGCGAATCGTCGGCGTGGAGTTTGCTCTCGAGATGCATCGCATCGCCGTCAACAATATCGCGGTCTACAAGTCCCCGACACAAAAGTGCGCTCGCCTGGAGTCCGTCTGCACGGATGCGACGGTCTACCAGTTGCCGGACTCTCCCCTGGTATGCTACCTGTATGCTCCCTTCGACGATGTCGTGCTTACGAAGCTGCTGGCAAACCTCAAGCGATGGGCCGCGGACCATCGCCACGACGTCTATGTGCTGTACCTCCATTGCGAGCACCGGCGCCTGTTCGACCACTCGCCGGACTGGAAGCTCGTGGACGAGAAAGCGTACATCGGCAAGGAGGACGGGTTCGCGATCTATCAGCTCGCCCGGGCGTGACGCTGCGTATTCCGCTGCTTATCTCTTTCGCCGCAGGAGGATCGCTGCCGACCCTGTCAGCATCACCAGCAGCGAGACCGGCTCGGGCACGGGGTGAACCTCGCCCAGGCCCAGCGGCTCGTCGAAGCTCACGAACGCCCAGGAAAACTGCGTGTGCTGGAGGTCCAGGCCCGGAAGGTCCCGCGAGTAAATCAGGAAGCCGCCGTTGCCATCGCTCTCGTAGCTGAGGATGTTGTCGTCCGGCGCGGTGCGGCCACCGGAGGTCACCTCGAACGAATCGGTCAGCAGCAACATGCCCGTCTCGGGCGTCTGGCCGTCGATGGTCAGGCGGTACATCCCGGCCCCCAGCGTCACCATGGTGAAGTCGCCAAAGGACAGCAGGTTGCTCATTTCGTAGCCGTCGTATCGCCCGCCGATGAGGCCCGGGGTGTTACCAGGCAGGTACACGAACGCGAAATTAGCCGTGTCCGAGCCGGGAGAGAGGAAGTCGGCCGTGTTGGTCTGCACGCGAATGTCCCATCCGCTGCCGTCGGCCAGCACGCCCGTCTGGACCACGTTGTACCAGTTCGACCCGCCGATGGCGAAGAGCAGACCGTCGGTTCGCGAATCGACGCCCAGGTCGAGCTTGCTGCGCCCCACCTCGCCGCTCTGGACCGTCAGCATCGACTGCATCACGCCGTTGCCGGCGATGATCGTGCCGGTGGAGTCCACGTGGCCGCCGATCCAGCCGCCGCTGAAGGGGAACCACGCCACGGCCGTGTTGATGTTGATCTCGTTCAGGTTCGCTCCGGCCTGCGTCGTCGATAATGCCATGAACCCCGTTGCGAAGCTGTTGCGTCCCACCTCGACCGTGCCGACGACGCCGTCGCGCATGCCCTGGCGAACCGAGGCCAGCAGCACGCCGTCGGTATATTTCAGGCCGCTGCCGGCCTTGGTCATCTCGACGTCACCCTCATTGGCCAAGCTGACGCCCAGGCCGGGGTACGCCTGCTGCGGAACGCTGACCGCTCCGACGGTATTGTCGTTGGGGTCGGTCGCCCCGCCAACCTGCACGTTGCCGGCCACCACGCGGTTGCCCGCCGCCTGGTACTGCGTCATCACCTCGACCGTCCCCAGCGGGCGGTCGTAAAGCGCCACCTCGGCGATCGTGCCCTCGAAGCCATGCCCGATCGTCAGCAGGCCCGCTCCCAGGTCCAGATCGTGACCGCTCAAAACGCTCTGACCGCTCAGCACGCCGTTGACGTACAGCCGCAAAACCCCGCCTGTGCTGACGGCGGTGAGCTGATACCACTGGCCGGCGACGGCGTCGGCGGTGTCAGCCACGCTGGTGCCCAGGTGCGTCTGGTCGTCCTGATGAATGACGGCCCAGCGATCGGCGGCCGTGCTTCCGTCGGGCGAAAGGCCCAGAAGCACCGCGTCGTTCCACGCGCCGCTGCCGGTGCTGAAGACCGTCTGAGCCCCGGCGGCGCCGGCGGACCGCACCCAGGCCGAAACCGACCACTGCGACAGCGCGGCGACAGGCGAATCGGTCACGACAGCCGCGCTGCCGTCAAACTGCGACGCGCCCCCCGAGCCGCTGTACGTGGCGTTGAGCGAGGCGCCGCCCGAACCGTAGTTGGTCACGTCCGAGCCGCTCTCGGCTGACAAGCGGTGGTACAGCACGGGCGCCTGGTCGATCACCACCTGCGGGCTGAGTTTGCCCTGCGTGTCCACCGTCGGCATGAGCAGAAAATCCTGCTGCGGCCCCGTCAGGTACGCGTCGAGCGAGGGCGAGTACGTCCGCACGTGGACGATGTCGATGTCGGCCGAGACGATCTCGACCAACCGCAGATAGCCGTTGCCGCCGTTGGTCGAACCGGTCACGCCGTCCTGGTAGTTGGCCATGATCTCATGCGTGGTCGTGCCCGTGTCGTTTACGACACTGTTGCGGGCGACGCCATCGCCCAGGGCGTGGCCGCTGAAGACAAACGCGACATCGTGTTTTGAAATCAGCGAGTCCCACAGGTCCTGCCCGTCGTTGGCGCCGCCAGGCAAGGCGGCCAGGCCGTAGCTTCGCGGCGAGGCCTCCTGGGTGGCGCCGTAGGCGTCCCAGTCGTAGCGCAGTTCGGTCGAGTCGAGATAGGCGTGCGTAGTGACGATGGCTTTGGCGTCGGGATGGGCGGTCAGCACCTGGTCGGCCCAGGCCACCACCGAGTTGCGCGGGGCGAACTCCAGCGACAGGACGATCCACTCCTTGCCGGCCGCGGTAAATGTGCTGTAGCTGTTGTCGGTCTTGCCGGCTTCAAAGAACCCGCCGATAGAGGCCTGAGTGGCATAGGGCGTGCCGGCGCCGAAGTAAGCGGCCGAGTTGAAGGTCGTAGCGCGGGTCGAGGAGTCGCCGCCGGGGCCGTAGTCGTGGTTGCCGGTGCTTAGCACGTACGGCACGACGCCGTTGAGGGTGTCCATGGCATTGCGGGCGACGGTCCACTCGGTGCTGTAGTTGTTCTGCGTCAGGTCGCCCACCTGGATGACGCCGGCGATGTTGTTGCTCGTGACGTGATCGGCAATCCATTGCGTCTGGGCGTAAAGAAGATCCGTGTCATGCTGAGTGTAGCTCTGCGTGTCGGGCATGATGACTAGCGTGAAGGCACCGGCAGCAGGCGGGTCGGCATCGGCGCGAGCCATCGCTGAACAGGCCAAGAGCACCGCGGCAATCGCCGCTATGGTCATTGTCTTAGACGCCATTATTCATCTCCGCGAAACTCAACGGATCGTTCTGTCGGTGCCTACGCCGGCACAGAGCAGTCAGAACGGTTGCCCGCACCATGCTTGAGCAACGATTGTGCCAAAGGGGAGCCGGCCGCGAGCGAATACCGTAAACAGCGGTATCTACAGCAGTTAATCACTGACAGAAATGGTTATCGACTCACTGAACACGCGACTTGCATGGCGCACAATGCGGCAATGACAATAATTCAGCGCCGCATATTGCGGCGCAGACGTCAGCCGGATCGAATGGTCCGACAAGCGACCGCCGCTGCTATCTTCGCCAGAACGCTATTTCAGCATATCTTCGTACGCATATTTCCCGTTATCGCTTCCAGGGCCGGCGGGTGCCATTGCCTGGCTCCCGCTATCGCTCCAGATATATGGCAACCGATATGCCAAATCCCTTCTCGACAACATGTTGGCACATAAGTGAAATTATGACAAAGGCTTAGGAAGCACATTAGTATTATCTGCCCGATTTTGCAGGCTGGCAATCTGTCGCAAATCGCGGCAACCGGCTTGAACCGCCTGCATATACTACCTCGTCGGGGAAGATTCCATTCACCCTTTAAGGGATGCAAGAAACATGAACACACGTGAGATCATTCTGAGGCGGGATGCGTTGAAGGCGGCGGCGGGGATTCTTGGCGGGGCGGTCCTGGGGGGCTGCGCCTGCGCGGAAAAGCTGGGGGTCGGCGCCGGCGGCGAATCGCAGGAGAAGGAAGAGAAAGAAGTCCGGATCAGCGCCGCGGAGGACCTCATGCGCGAGCACGCCCTGCTGCACCGCGTGCTGGTGATCTATGCCGAAGGCGCGCGGCGCATCGATGCCGACAAAGAGGCGCCCCTCAAGCCGCTTGGCGAGGCGGCGGCCATCGTACGAACGTTTGTCGAAGACTACCACGAGAAGTTGGAGGAGACGCACCTCTTTCCGCGCGCCCGTGCGGATGGGCGATTTGCCGCCCTGGTGGACGTTCTCCAGAACCAGCACAATGTCGGGCGGCGGCTGACGGACACCGTCCGCGAGTTGTGCGGCAGCAACGCCGGGCACAGCGAGAGCGCCCGCCTGTCGCAAACGCTCAAGCAGTTCTCGACGATGTACTTGCCCCATGCGGCGCGGGAGGGTACTGTCCTGTTTCCGGCCCTGCCGAGACTTTTTGGGCGCAGCGAATACCGCCAACTGGGCGAACGGTTCGAGGCGCGCGAAGAGGAACTCTTCGGCCACGACGGGTTTACCCGCATGGTGGAGCGCGTGGCCGCAATCGAGCGGTCGCTGGACATCGGCGACCTCGCGCGGTTCACGCCTGGTGTTTGAGGAAAGCGAATGGGTCTGCTTCTGGCGATTCTTTTTCTGCTGGCGGGAGGGTCCGTTGTCATTTCGTTTGGCCGGCGCGTGGCCGCCGGCGTGATCGCCACCACGATGGGCCTGGGTCTCCCGCCCTTGCTGACCGGCGTCCTGATGGTCGGCTTCACTCCCGAGACCATGCTGATAGCGATGGTTGCGTCGCTGGCCTCCGTCGAAGGCGTCGCCATCGGCGTCATCGTCGGCGGCGTGATGGCCGCCATGGCCCTGTGGATGGGCCTGGCCGTGGCCAAGGCCCAAAAGGAGATGACGTTTGCAGCCGCCCCGGCTGCGGTGCTGATTGTCCCGGTGCTGGCGGTGCTGTTGTTTTGGGGACTGGCCGCCGACGGGGAACTCGCCCGAGTCGATGGCCTGGCGCTGCTGATGGCCTTTGGCACGGCAGTGGTGTTTCTGCTGTACCTGTCGCGCAAGGGACTGGAGGTCAAGCCGGTCGGACCAGCCGCGGCCGCCGGCGACGACAAACTGCCCCTCAGCGCCAAGCAGTCGCTGGGGCTGCTGGGGATGCTGGTGGCGGGTCTGGCCGCGGGAAGCGTCATGCTCGTCTACGGCGTGCGCTATGCGACAGCGGTCGCGGGCGTGTCCAATACGACCGTCGCGATGACGCTGCTGGCGCTTCTGCCGACCGCGCCGCACCTGTGGCGTCCAATGCCTTCTGACGATCGGTCGGGGCCAAAGATTACCTATGGCAACATCATGGCGCCGATCGTCACGCTGTTTCTGCTGACCGGCGGCGTGGTGGCGATCATCTGCCCGTTCAAAGTGCCGCAGGCGGCAGTGACCTTCTATCTGCCCCTATGCGTGCTGACGGTGGCGTTTCTTGCCTCGGTGCTGCTCTTTCGCAAACTTCCGCGCTGGTCGGGCGTGGTCCTGCTGGCGCTGTACGCGTGGTTCGTCCTGAGCGGATGGCTCTTCCACTTCGCCGCCAAGTGACCGCGACCGCTTGCGGCCCGGCAGCCCTCTCCACGATCTACTGCGCCGTCTTTTTCAGCAGCCAGGCGATGTTCTGCCCCAGAGCCTTCATCGTCGCCATGCCTTCCTCGTCGCCGGCGACCTCGCCCTTGTTGCGCCCAATGGAGATGTTCCAGTACGTCGAGCCGGGCACGATCATCTCGCCGATGAGGAAGAAATGGTTGATGCTGTCAAAAGCGTGGAGCGCTCCGGCGCGGCGGACGGCCACCACCGCGGCGCCGACTTTGCGGCGAAGGAAGTTGCCGTTGGCGCGCGACACCAGGCCCGAGCGGTCGATCAGCGCCTTGAGCTCGGGCGTGAGGTCGCCGAAGTACGTCGGCGAGCCCAGAATGATCGCGTCGGCGCCGCGCATGGCCGCGATGCAATCGTTGATCATGTCGTTCTTCTGCGAGCAGAGGCAGTCCTTCTTGTCGAAGCACTGGTAGCACGCGATGCACCCGCGGACGGCATTGCCGCCGAGCTGGATCATCTGCGTCTCGATGCCTTCCTCCGCCAGAGCCTCGAACACCTTGGCAATCAAGGCCGCCGTGTTGCCGTCCTTGCGCGGACTGCCATTGAACGCGATCACTTTCATGGTCTATTCTCCTGAAAGAGAAGATTGGAAATCAGCCGCCCCTGCTTCGCAAATGAAAAACACGATTCGGCGATGGGAATCGCGACCGCCTGGGCTTTGTGTCGCCCGCAGGACGCCCGCGACAGGTCATATAATTATCAGAGAGAGGGGGGATTACATGGCTAACGATTCGCAGGCGGTGCAAGCGCCCTGGCTTCCGTTTCCTGGCGCCGTCGACAATGACGGCAGGGTTACGTTTACCCTGTACGCGCCGCAGAAGAGATCGGTTCACCTGATCGGCGATTTCAACGATTGGGACGGTCATGCAGACCCGATGCATGAGGTCGACGGCGGGCTGTGGACCACCGAGCGGGAACTGCCTCGCGGGGCCTTTGCCTACCAGTTCCTGATCGACGATGAGCTTGTCATCTGCGACCCTTATGCGCGATACATCGAGCAGGACCCCGGCGACGCGCCTCGAAAGGCCGTCGTGAGGCCCCTCGAAGATCCGTATGTGTGGCACCACGACGACTGGGCGAGGCCCAAATTCGAGGACCTGGTCATCACGGAAATGCACATCGCCGACTTCACGCCGCAGCGCAACTTTCGCGTGGCCGTCGAGCGGCTGCCCTACATCCGCGACAGCGGTTTCAATGCCGTCGAGTTGATGCCGATCTTCGGCGTGCATGAGACGGCCGGCTGGGGATATGCGCCGACGTACCTCTTCGCCCCCAACGATGCCTACGGGACGCCCAACGAACTGCGATGGCTGATCGACGAGTGTCACGGCCACGGCATCGGCGTTATCCTGGACATGGTGCTGGCGCACACCGGTCCCGAGCATCCCTTCAACCAGATGTATCCGTACGACCAGAGTCCGTGGTACGGTCAAAGCCCCGCCGGCCCCAATGAGTACGGTCTGCCGACGCTGGATTACTCCAAGCCCGCCGCCCGCGCGTACGCCCGCGACGTGCTGGCGTACTGGCAGCGGGATTTCCACATTCACGGGTTCCGGTTCGACTTCATCAAGTACACCGGCGTCACGCATGACGGTCACGGCATTCCCACCCTCGTCCGCGCGGCCCGGGAGGTCCATCCCGAGGCATATCTGATCGGCGAGCATCTTCCAGAGGCCCCGGAATTGCTCATCGACGCCGGAATGGACGGCGCTTGGCACCGGCGCTTCAGCCGGGCGATGAAGGCCCTGCTCTGCCAGAAAGAATTCGATCAGTACCGATGGGAAGACTTCGACGCGGCCATCCGCGTGCTTGACCCCGCCGGCGAAGGCTACGGCCGCAAGCCCACGTGCATGGTCAATTACCTGGAGAGCCACGACGAAGAGCGCATCGTGCTGGAAATCGAGCGGTGCGGCTTCGACGAGGAAACCGCCCGCCGCAAGAGCGCCCTGGGGGCGACGATCCTGTACACGGCCGTGGGCGAGCCGATGCTCTACCAGGGGCAGATGTGGGGCGAAGACAAGCCCATAAACATGGATCACAACTACATAGAGTGGGAAAAGCTCCAGTACCCCGGCGGCAACGGCCTGAGGGATCACTACACGCGGATGGCCTGGCTGCGGCGGACGCGAGGCTCGCTGCGCACGACGAACATCGCCCTGGACTCGATTCTGCCCGACCGCAAGTGCGTTGTCTATCACCGCTGGAACGGCGCCGGCGACGAGGTGGTCGTCGCGGCAAACTTCTCCCCCCACCCCCAGCGGGTGCAGGTCCCATTCCCCAGCTCGGGAAAGTGGCTGGAGTTCTTCAGCGACCAGACCCAGGATCGCGGCGGGTCCATGGAGGTTGAGATCGAAACATGGGCCGCCAAGATCTTCCTGCGCCAGCCCTGATCACAGCCGGCCCACCTCGTCCAGCGCCTGCGAGAGCGTGGTCACCACCGCGGCGGTTTTCGGCGACGCCAATTGCCGTCGCCCGCGGTCGGGCGGCTCGGACAGCTTCCACGCCGCCGCAATGATGGGCGCCTGCAATTCGCCGCCCGGCAGGAGCCTCACCAGCCGCCGCACGCGCGCCACGGCGCCCGGGGCCACCGAGCCGGCCACTACTACCTCGGGCCGGCGCCGCTCAACAATCGTGGCAAACTGCTGGGCGGTCAGGTCGCCGCGGGTCGAGAAGGGCACGTGACCGCGCGTCTCAAGCAGTTGCGCCAGCATTCGGCAGGCGATGCGATCGATTCCGTCGCCGGCGGGGATGCACAACACCGACGCCCCCTTGCCCTGTGCCGGGAGCGACTGACGCGACGCATGGTTGGCCTCGCCGAGATCCTCGACGATGTCGTTCAGCGCCTGCAGGATGAACTCGTGCTCGGATTTGTCCAGCCGCCCGTTCTGAACGTCCCGCTGCACCATCGACAGCACCGCCATCAGCGTCTGATCGTACAGGTCTTCGAGGGATTGATCCTCGATCGCACCCTCAGCCAGCAGGGCCGCTTCTTCCTGGTCGTAAGCGACCAGCCGCTGGTAGATGCGATCGGCCAGCAGCAGCACCGGCTTGTCGCCCAGCAGCACGTCCATGAACTTCAGGGCGGGAACGTACTTGCCGGCCACCACCAGCACGACCGTCAGCGGCGTCGACAGCAGCAGGCCGGCCGGTCCCCAGACGGTGGTCCAGAATACCGCCGCCAGCAGCACCGCCAGCGGGGACAGGCCCGTCATGCCGCCGTAGACCAGCGGCTCGACGAACTGGCTGATGGTGATCTCCAGCGTCGCAATCAGCGCCGCGGTCGCCAGGAAGACGCTGTAATGGGGGAAGATTCCAAAGGCGATCAGCAGCGGAAACGCCGCGCCGATCCACGGGCCCAGGTACGGCACGAACCGCGTCACGCCGCAGATGAGCCCCCACAGCAGGACGTTGGGGAACCCGCCCGACTCGCGACCCAGGGTCAGGCCGATCAGCCACAGGCCCAGCATCACCGCAGCCGCATAACCGGCGTTGATGATGAACTGGCTCAGCAGGTAGCGGCTGATCCGGCGGCCGCCTTCGTTCAAAGCCCGCAAGGCCACCGCGGGGCGTCCCGGACTGATCAGGTGCAGCACGCGATCCTGCAAGTCGGCCCGCGCCAGGAGCATGAAGAACACCAGCACCAGCACCATGCCGACATAGACGAGCGAGCCCAGCGAGGCCGCCAGCACCTCGATGGCGTCGTTGAGCGACGAGCCCGGCGGCGGGTAGACCCGCACCGGCAGCGGGCTCTGTGGCGTCGGCTGGAAGACGTCCGGCGTGGGCGCGCTGGTGCTTTGACGCGTGCCTTCGCTGACGGCCTTTTCTAACTGCCGGGCCGCACGCTGAAACTCGCTGCCCGAACCGCCCAGGGCGGCGATCTTGGCCTGGATTTCACCCTGGTAGGCGGGCAACTGTTTGGTTAACTGCACGACCTGGCTCACCAGCCCCCAGGCCAGCGCCCCCACCAGGCCCAGGGCAAGGATCACGGTGACCAGGACCGCCACGACGCGGCCCAGCCATCGTTCCAGTCGGTCGGCCACCGGGGCCAGCAGGAACCCCAGAAGAATCGCCAAGGCCAGGGGGATC
Source organism: Planctomycetaceae bacterium (assembly GCA_021371965.1). Next base: position 67,645 of record JAJFVE010000106.1, on the reverse strand, counting down.
ATGATGGTGCGGGCAAAGTAAAGCGCGGCGATGACGATGCATGCTGAGGCAATCGCCGTGAATCGCCAGCCCATCCCCTCGGTAGCGCGTCTTGCCATCCCCAGCCTCCCCATTAATCTTAGCTCAAAAAAAATGCCCGCAGGCGGTTGGCATGCGGGCATTATCGGATCAATCGGAGCTTATTGCTCGGCCGGTTTCTCTTCCGGCTTGGGTTCGACCTTGGGCTTTGGCGTGTGGACCATGATCTTCGCAGCCACGCCGGTGGCGGGAGTGATCATGACGCGCATGCCGGGCTTGAGGTCGGCCAGTTTGGCTTCCTTGCGATCAATCGTCACGACGGTCTTTTCGTCGGTGGTCACGACGGTTTCCTTGCCGGCTTTATCCTTGATCGTCAGGGCTTTGTCTTCGACCTTGACGACCTCGCCGCGCAAACCCATGCCCCTCTTCTTGGCGGGCTTCTCGCCTTCCTGCGCCATCGCCTGGGATACGACGAAGCCGGTCAGAACCAGGCCTGCCACCAACATCAAAGCAATCTTCTTCACGGTACGACCCTTTCACGTTTGCACCGTCCGAAGCCGTCCACGCACGTAGTCGGTCTTTCGGACCCATTGGAGGCGAAACGCAATATCCCGGCCCCTATTGCACTCTACTTAAATAGTAGGCTCGTGTCGTCACAGGTTACAGGCAGTATCTCCTCAGGCATGACTTTGCCTTTGACGCAACGGCGTCGCCTTGGTGTAATGAGAGCATGCTTGGTCGTTTGCGCCGCACAACCCGCTTTGACGTGGCCTTGGCGCTGTCCTTCGCCGGGTTCGCCTACTTGGCATGGGCCGCGGCCACCGGCGTCGGACGATGGATGCTCGCGACGGTCTCGGCCGCCCAGGGTCAAAACCTTCCTTCCGCTGTCATCGCCGGCAGAGCGATCTTCGTCGACGCCGCCCTGGGAATGAATCTGGCGGGGCTGGTCTGGCTGTGCGTTTCGCTGGCGCTGGTGGTTCGCGCCAGCCGCCAGCGATGCAGCATCACATGGGCGTGGATGTCGACGGCCTGCCAGATCCTCGTCGCCGCCGGCGCGGCGATACTGGCCGGGGTGGCATGTCGTGCCATGATTCCAGCGCCGCAGGCCGCCGCGCAGAGCGCGTGGGACCTTGCCAACGCGCTGTCGCTGCCGGTGCTGCTGGCCGTGGCGGTTCTGGTGTGGGTGACCTTCCTGGTCTGGTTGCTGGTGGAGCGGGCCCGCATGGACCGCTACGGGCCAACGTTGCGAGATGGTCTGCGAACCAATGTTTACCGCTGAAAACGCACCGCACCGCCGGCGCGGCTTCCTGGTCTCGGCGGTCTGCCTGCTCGCCATCGCGATCCAGGCCCGCGCGCAGTCGGCTCCGGCCGGGGCCACAGGCCCGCAGGCTCTGCTGGACAAGGCCATCGCCCATCACAACGCCTACAACGAGCGATATCAGTCGCTCGATTACGTCCACGCCGCCCAGGAAATGAATGCCGCCATCCGCCTCTATGCCCAGGGGACCCGGGACTTTCCCGGCAACAGCGCGTTCAATCTCGGTCTGGGCGTTTATCAGAACCTCACGGGGCAATACGCCGAAGGGCTCAAGTCGCTGCTGCGCGAGCGAAAGATCATTGAAAACTTCAAGCAGCCCTCGAGACGCGACCTGGTGCTCGTCGATGAAAGCATGGCTGAAAGCTACGAAGGCCTGCTTCAGTTCGACAAGGCCGCCGAGGCCTACCTGCGCACCGCCAAGGGCGATCCCAAAGATCCCGAAGCGCCGGCGGCCGCCGCCCGCTGCCAGTCGCTGTACGAGAGTTTCCGCAAGTTCGATGCGTGGATCCCCACCGCCCTGGCCAAGGTGCCCGATGGAACCCACGTCACCGTGGCATACGATTCTGGCCCCACCACCTATCCCGGATACCGGCGGGTCAACTACTCGCTGACCAAGAAAAACGGCCGCGCCGGCCTGTCTGTGGACATCTCCGTCTTCTATGCCGGGCGGCGAGCCAACCGCCAGAAGGTCGAGCAGCGCCTGGCGGATATTCTGGGGCTGGTGGAGGCGTGCTATCGCCGCAGTGGGATCGACTTGCACGTGCGGTGCCAGTTCGTCGCCAAGAGTGAAGACCTGACGGCGTGTAATTCCGTCAGCATCTGGGATCACTACCGCCCCGCTGACGCCCGGATGGGCGACACGCTCAACTGGGCCATCCTCACCGCGCGCGGGCTGGAACTCACCGACAAGACCGCCGCGTCCACCGTTGCCCACGAGATCGGGCACATGCTCGGCCTGCCGCACCCGGCGTGGTATCCGGATAAGCCGTATTCCGACGTGATGACGGCGGCACATCCTTGGACGCCCATCACGTACAAACGTGTATTTCCGGACGATGTGCGTTTGCTGTTGAGCCAACTGGTCGCCCCGGCGGGTCTGCAGGGCCTGCCCGCCCGCGCCAGCGCCTTGGTAGCAGCAGGCAAGAAGCCTCAAGCCATCGCGCTGCTGAAACGTGCCTGCAGCACATGGCCGCAGGACCGTATCTGCAAGGAGAGCCTGGTCAGCCTGCAGTTCGATACCGGCGATTACGCCGGCGCCGCCGAAACCTACACCGACATGATCCGCCTGACCCCCGGGGACTATACGCTCTACCTCCTGCGGGGAGCCTCCCTGCTGCGGGCAAAGAAGTATAAGGAAGCGGTCAAGGATTTCACGGCCGTCGTCTCCCAGCACAGCGGAGGCCTGCACGACGCAGCCCATTTTGAACGCGCCGAGGCCTACGAAAAACTCGGCCTCAACGCCAAGGCTAAGGCTGACCGCGACAAGATCGGCAAGCTGCCCGTTGCGGAGAAGCCGGAGAACTGACGGTCTACAATAATTTGACGTTTCACAAAAGGTTGTGGGCGTCTATGATGATCTGAGGATTCACAAAGGGTGCGGCGGCAAGGGCCGCCGCAGGCTTAGCGGGCGGTCGGGCCACCGTCCGGGAAACAATGTTTTCCGGAGCGATATCATGCCCGAACGTCCCAAAAGTTCCCAGCCCGCCGCATCGCCTGCCGTATCCCCTGTCACATCCTCCGTCGAAGTCGGCGGCGCCGGCTGCCTGATCCGCCTGGCGTGGATGCTTGCCGGTCCGGCGGCGTTGGCCATCTGCTTTGTCGAGATCGCCCAGGATCAAGGCCTGTCCAGCGCCGACGCCATATTCTGGATCGTTGCAGGAATCATGGCCTGGTTGAAGCGGGTGGACATCATGAAGATGCATGGCCGCACCGCCGACGGACGCCCCGCGAACTGGAAGAAGTATCTCATGATTCTGGCGGGCGTCTGCCTGGCACTCTGGGCCGTCGCGCATGCCATCGCGTGGTATCGCGGCTGAGGCCCATCAGCGCTGGGCAGAGTCGGGAATCGTGAAGAAGAACGTGCTGCCCTGTCCCGGCTGCGACTGCACCCAGATGCGCCCGCCATGGTAGTCGACGATCTTCTTGCAGATCGCCAGACCGATCCCCGTGCCCTCGACGGCGTCGGCCATCTGGTGCGCCCGCTGGAAGACGGCGAAGATCCGCTCGTGGTCGGCCGCGGCGATACCGACGCCGTTGTCACGCACGGAGAACACCCACTGGCCTTGCTCGCGGCTGGCGCCGACGTGGATTTCGGGGCGGACCTGCGGCGAGCGATATTTGATGGCATTGCTGATGAGGTTCTGGAGCAGTTGCGTCAGGAGCAGTCTTTCGGCCTCGATATCCGGGAGCGGGTCATGAGTGATGACCGCGCCGCTGCCATCGATACGGGCCTTGAGGTTGCTCAGTGCGTAGTCCAGCACCTCTTGCACGTCGACGGGCCTGAAGCCCTCGGTCTTGTGCCCCACGCGCGAATACGCCAGCAGATCGTTGATCAGGCAGCCCATGCGCCCCACCGCGTCCATGGCATGAGCGACGAACTGACTGGCCTGCTCATCCAGAGCGGCCCCATGCTTCCTCTTCAGCAGCGTCAGGTACATCGTGATGACGCCCAGGGGCTCCTTGAGATCGTGACTTGCGGTGTGGGCGAATTGCTCCAAATCCTGATTCGAGCGAGTCAGCTCTTTGGCTTGCGCTCGCAGGAGCTGCTCGCTTTGCTGCAGGGCCTCCTGCGAACGCTTCATCGCTGTAATGTCCCGCGCGACGTGCACCGTGCCGGTAATGAGCCCCTGGCCATTGCGCATCGGGGTGCAGCTGACAAGGTAATACCCGCCCAGCCGCTCCTCGTACACCTCCGCCACGTGCTCCTGCCCGTCGGCCATCGCCAGTGCGTGCGGGCAGGCCTGCACCGGAGCGTCCAGATCGTGCACCGCGTGGTAGCACGTCAGTCCGGGGCAGGCGGACTTGTCAATTTTCAAGCGGTCGCTCATCGCCCGGTTGGCAAGCACGATCTGGTGAGAAGGGTTCATGATCGCGACCAGGTCGGGAACCGTGTCGAAGGTCTGCTCCCACTGCCGCCGGGCCCGGGCGGCCTCTTCCTGTCCGCGCCGGGCGTCGGCAGCGGCCTCCAGCGCCTCGTGCCTGGCCGTGCGCATGCTCTTTCCCAGAAGCGCCAGCGACAGCATCGCCAGGGCATAGACGCCCACGCCGATCGCCTTGGCCAACCAAGGCTCGTTTTCGGAGATGACGAAGATCAAGGCCACCGGAACCCCCAGCGCCGCCGTCACGATCGCAGGCCAGAAACCCGCCAGCCAGACCGTCACTGCGACGGCCACCATGCACTCCACATACGGGGCGTGGCTTCCCAGCCACGGATTGAGCAGCAGCCGAAACGCCATCGCCCCGGCCGCGCTGATCAAAGCGATACTGTATCGCCACCACAGCGAACGCTCCTGCGTGGCCAGATCGTGAACATGGACCTTCGACAGATTCTCCAGGCGGCGGACGGGCGGCTTGTCCGGGCGCTCTGCCGTGTGCAGAGGCCGCCTCCCACGCTGTTTCCGCGGACTCAACATGGTCGAAGAAGGAGGCATAGTCACTTTTTGTACGTTCGGCGGGGCGATTCCGGCACGAATCCCTGCAAAAATTCTGAGGGATCTTTCAGGGCCCGGAGAGGCGCTAATCAGCTTTGGACGGTGTCGGGAATCGTGAAGAAGAACGTGCTGCCCTGCCCCGGCTGCGATTGCACCCAGATGCGCCCGCAGTGGTAGTCGACGATCTTCTTGCAGATGGCCAGGCCGACTCCGGTGCCCTCGGCCGCGGTGTGCGCATTTTCAACGCGGTGGAAGATCGCAAAGATTCGCTCGTGTTCTTCAGGGCGGATCCCGATCCCGTTGTCGCGCACGGCGAATAGCCACCCGTCGTCCTGGCGGCCGGCGCCGACATGGATCTGCGGCACGGTTCCCGCGGCGCAATACTTGATCGCATTGCCGATGAGGTTCTGAAGCAGTTGCGTCATCAGCGTTTTTTCAGCCTGCACCGCAGGCAGAGGGTCGTTTGTGATAACGGCGCCGCTGGCGGCGATGCCGGCCTTGAGATTGCCCAGCGCCGCGGCCAGCGATTCTTCCATGCTCGTAGATGTCATGCCCTCTGTCTTTCGCCCCACGCGCGAATAGGTCAACAAGTCATTGATTAGATGCCCCATCCGCCCTACCGCATCAACCGCGTGGCCGACGAACTGGCGGGCTTGATCGTCAAGCACCGCCGCATACTTCTTCTTCAGCAGCGCCAGGTACATCGTAATGACTCCCAGCGGCTCCTTCAGGTCGTGGCTGGCGATGTGGGCGAACTCCTCCAGGTCGCGGTTCGACCGCGTCAGTTCCGTTGCCTGGGCCTGCAGCCGCTGCTCGCTTGCCTCCAGCGCCTCCTGCGTTTTCTTCAGGGCCGTAATGTCGCGGGCGACGTGCACCGTGCCAATGATGCGGCCCTGCCCGTCGCGCATCGGCGTGCAACTGATGAGAAAATGACCCCCCAGCCGCTCCTCGTAGACCTCCGCAATGTGCTCCTTGCCCTCGGCTATGGCTTCGGCGTGCGGACATTTCCGCACCGGACCTTCCAGGCCGCCCCCGGCGCGATAGCACCCCAGCCCCGGCCATGCCGCCGCGTCGATTTTAAGCCGTTCTCTCATCGCCTTGTTGGCACGAACGATCTGATGTTCAGCGTCGATAATGGCCACCAAGTCCGGAACCGACTCGAAGGTCTGTTCCCACTCCAGACGCGCCCGGGCAGTCTCCTCTTGCTCGTGCTGCGATTGCGCGGCGGCCTGTTGCGCCTGCCGGCGGGCCTTGCGCATGCTGTGTCCCATGAACGCCAGCGACAGCATCCCCAGAGCATAGATGGCGATTCCGATTACCCTGGCCGGCCAGGGAAACGGGTTATCTTGCAGGAGGTACATCGCCCCCGGGATCCCCAGCGCCGCTGTCAGCATCGCAGGCCAGAAACCCGCCAACCATACTGTCGCCGCCACCGCCACCATGTACGTGACGTAAGGGGCGTGGGCTCCCATCACTGGATCAAGGAGCAAGCGCAGTCCAAAAGCGCCCGCCGCGATGAGCAGGGCCACGCCGTATCGCCATAGCGCCGAACGCTCCCGAGGCAGCGGCAATTTGAACTCGGACCTTGGCCTGGGACTCAGTCGGCCGAAGACGCGGCGCCTCCTGCTCGCCCGGGGAACACGCGCGAACCTTCTTCCTTGCTCCTGAACTGTCGTCTTGGACGATTGCGACATTCCTGCCCCTTCCGCCTGGAAGTTCCCCGCCACCTTAACCATCCTAGGCGAGTCGCAAACGCACTGAAGGCCGATCAAAGGGGCCGGTTACTTGATGCACGATGTGCACGTGCCAAAGAGAAAGACCTCGTGGTCTTCCAGCTTGAACCCGCGCGGGACGAGGCGCTTGACCAGTTCGGCGCAGCCCTGGACTTCATACATGAACCCGCAGCGCCGGCAGCGGAAGAAATGATGATGTCGCTTTCCGGCCAGTTCATAAAGCGGCGGTTCGCCCGGCAACTGCACCGTGCAGATGGTCCCCTTCTCCTGAAGGGCCTTGAGAACGCGATAGACCGTCGCCTGGCCGATGGTCGCCACCAGTTCCTGCGCCCGCGCCAGCAACTGCGGCGGCGCCAGCGGCACCGCCGCCTGGCTCAGCACCTCCAGCACAGCCGCTTTTTGTCGCGTGTTTCGCTCGCTCATCGGATCGATCGCAGGGTTACTTGCCGTCCGCCTCGGCCCCGGCCTTCTTCCACGCGTCCAGGCAGCTATCGGCCGCCGACGACACCTCGCCGCGACCATTCCTGCTGATGACCTTGCCGCCGGGCGACAGGATGACCAGAGAGGGAATGCCCCTGATCTGGTGCGTGCTCATCAGGACCTTGCCGCTCTTGGCCTGGAACGGCACGCTGGGCCACTTCATCTTCGTCTCGCTCATGTACTTGGACTTGTCCTGGCTCGTGCGGTCGCAACTGACGAAGACAACTTCAAAGCCGGCGGCATTCTTGTCGCGAAACTGCACGAGCGTTGGCGTAAACGCGCGGCAAGGAGGGCACCAGTGGGCGGAGAAATATACCCCCACCACTTTGCCTTTGAGCTGGTCGAGCGAGACCTTCTTGTTATTGGCGTCGACCAGGCCGTCGGCGAACATCTCTTGCCATGCACTGGCGGGCGCCGCCGTCGGGGCCGGCGTCGAACGCGGGCACGCCCACAGCGGAATCGCCGCCACCGCAACCATCAGAGCAATCATTATCAACCAGGTGCGAGTCATTCGCATTCTCCTAATAGCAGGTTCAAGGTCTACGGATTCTACCGTTTTTCTCTTCCAAGAAGAAGCGCGTATCGAACTCGGCAATGCCTCAGTCGTGATGGGGCAAGTCGCGGCGGAGGCACTGAAGAAGTAATTCGTTTGTTTGAACTGCTTCTTCATTTCCTGCCGGTACGGTATCCGCAGCACCCTTTTGGTTTTGCATCCGCACCGTCTGCGTCTAGAATCTCTTTCACCATGCCGATCGCCGTTCGACCGGTACATCTGGTCAATAAGATCGCCGCCGGCGAGGTCATCGAACGACCCGCCAGCGTCGTCAAGGAACTCGTCGAGAACGCCCTCGACGCCGGCGCCACGCGCATCGACGTGGCCATCGAGGATGGCGGCCGCAAGCTCATCGCCGTCAGCGACGACGGCTCCGGCATGACGGCCGCCGACTTGGCGCTGGCCTTCGCCGCCCACGCCACCAGCAAGCTCTCCGGCGAGGACGACCTCTTTCGCATCTCGACGATGGGCTTTCGCGGCGAGGCGCTGGCGTCGATAGCTTCTATCGCCCACGCGCACATCCGCACGCGCCGCCGCGACGACCCCAGCGGCTATGAGGCCTCCGCCAGCGGCGAGACCATCGAGCCCGTGCGCCCTTGCCCCTCGGCCGCCGGCACCACCGTGACGATTCGCGACCTGTTCTTCAACACCCCCGCCCGCCGCAAGTTCATGCGGACGGTCAACACCGAACTGGGCCACATCACCGAGCAGATCGCCCGCCTGGCCCTGCCGCACCCGCACGTGGCCTTCACGGTCACACACAACGGCCGCGAGATTTCCAACCTCCCTGCCGCCGCATCAACGGCGACGCGGGCGGCCGATCTGTTCGGGCGCGACCTGGCCGGCGGGCTCATGCCCATCGCCCGCTCGAGCGGGCCGATTCCCATCGCCGGCCTGCTGGGCCGACCCGATGCGATGCGGTCGGCCCCGCGATGGCAGTACTTCTTCCTCAACGGGCGATACATCCGCGACCGCCTGCTCTCGCACGCCCTGCGCGAAGCCTACCGCGGCCTGGCCGACCCGCGGAATTACCCCGTGGCGATGATCTTCATCGAGATCGACCCGGCCGACGTGGACGTCAACGTCCACCCGACCAAGGTCGAGGTCCGCTTCCGCGACAGCCAGGCCGTCCACGGGGCCCTGATGGCCGCCCTGCGCCAAACGCTCAACGCCGCGAATCTCTCCCCCAGCGCTTCGCTGGAAACCGACGACTTCGACCATCCCGCCGCCCCCGCCGACCAGCAGCGGCGCGCCTCCCTGCGCGAGGCCATCGCCGACTTCTTCAAGTCCGCCCCCGCGCCCCAGCCGCGCCTGATCGTCAGCGAGCAGTCCTCTGTCAAATCGCCGCATGCGTATCACTGCGAGCAGCCTGATGACGATGCCTTCGGTCCTGCGGTGACTACCCTGCCGCTCATGGCACCCCGGCAACCCATCCCCCTGCCGCCGCAGTCTTCCCCCATGCCAGGGCCTATTGCCGAACCGCCTTCGCTCGATCCGGCACTTCTCCCGCATGCGATCCAGATTCACCAGACGTACATCGTGGCCGCCGGCAACGACGGCGTGCTCATCGTCGACCAGCACGCCCTGCACGAGCGCGTGATCTACAACGAGTTGCGCCGCCGTCTGACCGGCGGGGCCCTGACCGCCCAGCGGGCCCTGATTCCAGAAACCTTCCACATCTCGACCGCCGACGCCGAAACGCTCGAGCGATGCGGCGAGTTGCTGGCGCGGCTGGGCATCGAAGTCGGGTCGTTCGGCGCCGACGCGGCCGCCATTCACCAGTTCCCCGCCTTGCTCGTGCAGCGCGGCGTGCCGGCGGCCGATTTCATGCGCGAACTGCTGGACAAGCTCGCCGAAGACGAGACCATGGACAGCGAACGCGTGCTCGAAGACGTCCTGGCCATCATGGCGTGCAAGGCCGCCATCAAGGCCGGCCAAGCCCTGACGACCACCGAGATCGACGCCCTGCTGGCACACCTGGACGAAGCGGAAAAGGCCTCGAGCTGCCCGCACGGCAGGCCCACGACGCTACGACTTTCGCTCAAAGACCTGGAAAAGCAGTTCAAACGCATATGACTCACGTGCGACACATCCTGATCGCGGCGGTGCTGACAGCCGGCGGCTGCACCACCGGCGGATACTTCGGCGCCAAGGAACTCATCGAGCCGGAGGTCTCGCCCGGCCGCGCTGCCCTGCGCATGCTCGGCGGCTCGGACAAGATGCTCAGCAACGGCCGTATCGACGCCCACCGCGCCGTGGCGGCCGAGGACGGGACCACCATCGACGTGTGGGTCATTCGCGCCAAACCCGGCACGGCGGCGGCGGACAAGCCGCCCGCCCAGCGCGAGACGGTCGTGCTGCTGCACCCGATGGTGATGAGCAAATCCTGGTTCCTCTCGCTGGGCGAGCGACTGGCCAGGAGCGGCTACGATGTGGTGCTGCCCGATCTGCGGGCCCACGGCGACAGCGGCGGGCAGTACATCACCTGGGGCGCCTTGGAGAGGACCGACATCAAGGTCGTCATGGACACGCTGTCCGGCGAAGGGCTCGTCGGGCAGACGGTCTATGTCGTCGGCGCCTCGTTGGGCGGATGCGTCGCCATCCAGTATGCAGCCATCGACCCGAGGTGCAGGGGCGTGCTGGCGATGGCGCCGCCGGCAGGCATCGAGGCCGTCGCCCACATGCTGGCGCCGCTGTCGACCCAGGAAGAGCTCGACAGCAGCATCACCCAGGCCGGATCGCTGGGCGGTTTTGCCCCCGACGAAGCCTCGGCCCTGCGAGCCGCCGCCAGCCTGACCTGCCCGCTCATCATCGTTCACGGCGCGCTGGACATGGTCGTGCCCATCTCGCAAAGCCGCGAAATCTTCGACGCCGCCAAGTGCCCCAAGAAGTTCATCACACTGCCCTGGGCCGACCACACCACCGTCCAAGTCGGCCGCGACAGCGCCATCGCCAAAGAGATCGAGATGCTCAAGACCATGGCCGCCGAGCAACCCGCAACCCCGGCAGTTCCCTCCACCCCGGCTCACAAGCCTCCGGCCACCCCAAAGCCCACCCCAAAGCCCGCACGTCCAGCCGTCGAAGACCTCTGATCGCCGCGGGATCTGCAGCATCACTTTCCACGGACCGGCTTGTCAGCCAGGTACTTTCCTATCCGCTTCACATCGTATTCTTTGATCCAATCTCGCGGAGTTTCCCCAGCATCATCCTTCAGCGTCATGATCGCACCGTGTTCCACCAGCAGTGCGAACATCTCGACATCGTCACGGGAAATCACATCGAAGATTGCCGTCCGGTGGTGATCGCCGCGATGGTTCACATCGGCCCCCGCATTGATCAACAAACGCGCCATCTCCACTCGATCCTCACCGAAGGCCCCATTCGACAAGGGGGTCTGCCCGTCATTGTCGGATACGTCAGGCTTCGCGCCGCCCTTGAGGAGTATCGCGATCACGGCCGCCGACTTCGATTCATGCAGGGGGCGCCTGCCGGAGGCATCGGGAGCATTGCAGTCGGCGCCGGCCTTGACCAGCGTCGCGACAACATCGCGGCGATCGTATTCGGCTGCCAGGTGCAGCGGCGTCCGTCCCTCGGAATCGGCGGCCTTGATATCGGCACCCGCTTTCACCAGCGCTTCGGTATGGGCGGAGGCACTATCTTCCAACGCCGCGAGATGCAGAGGCGTCCGGCCACGGTTGTCCCGTGCATTCAGGTCCAGCCCCTGCTGGATCAGATACAGCAGCATATCCACCTTCAGCCGGAATGAGACCGCATAGTGAAGCAGCGTTTCGCCATCGGCATCGAGGCTGTTCTTGCTGGCCCCCTCTTGCAGCAAATAGCGGATGACCTCAGTTTTGCCTGACGCCACAGCCGCGAACGTCAGCGGTTCTCCTTGGCGATTCTCCCCGTAGATTCTCGCTCCGGCTTTGCGGAGTATCTTCATAATCTCGAGCTGCCCTTCGCGAGCGGCCAGATGGAGAGCGGTGCAGCCGTACCGGTCGTCCAACTTGTCCACTTTCGCCCCGGCGGCCAGCAGTTTCTTTACCTTGGCGGAATCGCCATTAAGAACAGCAATGAGCAGCGGGTCGCTGGGCGGTATCAGTCCGGGCTGAGGTCCATTATCTGCTTGTGCCGGTGCGGACGCGCTGAACGGCTGCGATTGCGGTGCGGCCGGTTCCTTCACGATTTGCGGCATCATGATGCCGACAGATCCCATCACAACGCCCATCTTGCGCAGCGACTCGACCACGCCCGCCAGTTCCGCGTGCGTGACGCCCTCATCGGCCTTGATGCCGACCGCCGTGCGCGGATCATCCGCCAACCGCTGCCGCACGATCTTCTCCCACTGCCCAGCCGTCACCGACTTGCCGTCCACGGCCATAGCCCCGCCGCGCGCCACCCTTAACACCAGAGGCCGCGGCTTCGGCTCAGCATCGCTAATCGCCGTATAGACAATCGATCCGGCCGGAACGCTCGCTTGACGCAGCACATCTACCACGTCGGCCACGGCCACATGTTTGCACTCTTTCGCCGCTTTGATGCTGACCGTGGCGCGAGGATCCGCGGCCAACAAGTCTCGCGCCTTTCGCCCCAGTTGCTCGGCCGTCACCGCCCGCCCTTCTACCTCACAGGTCCCATCGGCCTTGATCTGGACCGCTAGCGGCCGCGACGCGGGCCGCGTGGCCGCCGATTGGTCCATCTTCACCAGCATCGCCCGATGCTCGGCGATGATCGCCGCGAGTTTCTGCTCCAGGCCCGGCGACGGCGACGGCGAAAGCACGAGGCTGGACGCGACCACCTTCTTCAGGGCTTTAAGAAAAAGAAGGGGATTGGCCGCTGTCGTCCATGCGTCCCATGGTTCGTCATGAATCGCAAAGAGCAGCTCGATCCCGTTCTTCTCGATGTCGTCCGGCCGCGTGAGCCGCATTTCGTAATACGACCGCACCCGCCGCGAGAACCGCACCTCCAGCTTGTCCGGCCGGGAGTTTGCGTAATTGCCGAATCCCTCCAGTTCCGGGTAATCCTTCTCGATCAAGATGACGGCCGCGACAAGGCTGTCCATCACCGAAGCGACCGACGTCGCCGACGAGGCGGGACCGGTCAGAATCTTCCGAATGCCCTGTTCCACGCGCGCGCATTCAGCCTCGACGGCGTCGTCATAGAATGCCGTGCTGAACTCATGCCCGGGCCCTTTGATACTGGCCGCCAGGAAGACGCTGAAATCGCCGGCCAGGATATCAGGCACACGATGCAGCAGCCCGGTCAACTCCTCGGGCATCGGGCCAGGTTTCACGTCGTGCTGGCGGGGGTGGGCCTGGTAGTACTTGCGTGTGATTTCGGTATTCGCCTTCGTCAGCCTGCCAGCTTCCTCCGCCGATATGGGCGGAGCGAATTCCAGACCTATCGTGTAGGTTTTCGAGTGGATGAACCCCCATTCCTTCAGTCGGGCCTTGTCCTGACTTGGCAATGAGATCGTCCCATACCACTCGACAGGCTGCTTGCGAGTGACAGTCACTATAGCCTTCTCCGCAGCAACGGACCAACCCTCAGGCAGAATCGTCTTGATCCGGGCGGCATACGCACGGGCTGTCTCTGCGGCTTCAAAGGACCTGGTCGCCGCCGGCTGCGTGACGGGCGCTTCGCGGCGAGGCGGCAGCTTGAATGTGCGTTCGACTATGGGATCGGATGCAGGGGCCTGCTGCGGTGAGATCAAGAAGGCGTCGCTTCTATGATTGGGGAACACTTCTCCGGTCGTCGTCATCACCCACCACCCGCTGCTGCCGTCGTTGGGCGATGGACCCGGGCCGCCTTTGACGCGCGACGCCGCGGGACCTTCCACAAAGGGGTTGGCCGGAAACGACAGCAGATACGGCCCATAGAGTGCCTCAGGACCTGGTGGGATGAACTCCCCGTCTGCGCTGGTCGGCCTGGTCAACTGCCGCACGAAGAGTTCGCCGTCGAAACTGCCGTCGCGAATCCCCGGCCGTCGGCCGTTATGCTGCATCTTGTACAGTTCGGCCTGCGAGTTGATCGTCAGCCGGTCCGACTCCAGGGCCATGCGCTTGGCTTGGCGTAGGTGCTCCTCGCCGCTTGCGCGCATCCGGTCCCGGAGGTAGACGCCGGCAAAACCCGCAGCGCCGGCCAAAACCGCGAGACTGCCCACAACCGCCAAAATGACAACCCAAGCGCGGCTTCTCACTTTTTGCGCGCGTACAGCCGCAAATCCCTCCATCACCTCGCGTTTGTTCAGCACCACCAGCGCCCAGATGCCAAAGGGCAGACCGATGATGTTGCCGGGGGCTGCAATCATCGCCAGGATCGACCCCGCGATGGCCAACCCGCGGCCGCGGAGGCGCAGCATCCGAATCGCCGCTACAAGGACGATGATCGACGGGACCATCGCCGCCCCCACCACCAGACCAGCCCAGGATTCCCCGCGACTGACGGTCACCTGAGCCACCGGCCGGGGCGTGTCGGGCAGTTCCTTGTAGCTGCTGTCCCGCGCCGTTTCCTGCACCTGCACGCGCGGCAATGCACTATTCCATCGCGTCAGGCTGACCGCTCCCAGCGCCGCCAGCAGCGCCAGGTTGATCGCCGCCGCGATGATCAGCCCGACGGCCGGGGCTTTGACAAGCTGCCGGGCGTAATCGACGGTGGGCAGTGGCGCCGCCGGAGGCGCCTCTGCCATCGCGTCCAACGGCGGTGCGGCGGGCGCAGGGGGTGTGCCAAGCGGCCGATTCGCCGCCCGCCACGCCCAACGGATGACCAGAACATCCGCCACGGCACAAACTGCTGCGGAAGCCAAGAGCCACACCCACAGCCAGGGATCCAGATCGCCAGAGGATGATCTGACGCCGTATGCGCCGTATGTTGCGGCTGCCCAGATCACCGCGTCCATCGCCAGCAGCGGAAAGATCAACACGTCGGCAACCGCCAGCCTAAGCCCGCACAACATGCCGCCTGAGCGGCGGATTCTGGAGATGCCCACGGCCCCGCAAATGGTCGTCCCAAGAGGGGCCGTGAAACCTAAGGGGAGAATCAGGATCGCCAGTGCAATCTGCCACAATGATGGCCCCTGATACAGTCTTAGGAATGCTGCGACTGCAAAGACCGCCCATACGGCGCCGACAATCGCCAGCCGCGAGAACTTCGCATCCGGCCGCGGCGGCGGAAGGGTTGGCCGGAGCTTGCTCTCCAGCAACGGCAATTGCTCAATCGGCACTGCCCACCCGCGCAGAATCCCCACAACAAGAATCGCACATAGCGCCAGGCTGAAGATCAGCGGTGCCCGCCAACTTGCGCTAATAGTCCACGCAGTTCCAATGGGCACGGCCAGAAAGACCAGATACATCAGTAGAACCGACCAACAAATTACACGTCGTCCATCTCGCACGCCCACCAGCGGCAATCGTCGCGACTTCGGGATGTTCTCAGGTTGCTTTGCCGGGGCCTCGCCCTGTTCGACGACGTGGCAGCGGATCCAGCGACAGCGCCTGCACCAGCCAATGGTCAGCGTACGGCCTCTGCCCATCAAGCGCACGCCGTACTTGCCCCAGGGCTCGGTGAATCCGCAGGTCTTGCAGCGGATGATCCACCCCGGCGCGCGGCGCTCGTATTCCTCGCGATGCCGCTGCTCTCGCGCATCGGACGTAGAAGATTCTGGCCGTCGGCCGGGCGCGGCGGACGTGTGGACGATGGTTTCGACATCCTCTTTGACCTGGCTGACCTGCTGGTATCGCAGGGTCGGCTCGCGCTGCAGGGCGCGCAGGACGACCTCGTCCAGCCGCACGTCGATGAGCACCTTGCGCGACGGCGGGCCGAACTTCTCGCCGCCGTGGGGTAGTTCGCCCGTGAGCATCTGGTAGAACACCACGCCCAGCGAATAGATGTCAGCCCGGTGGTCGACCTCGCTCGGCCGCAGCATCTGCTCTGGGGCCATGTACCGCGGGGTGCCCATGACGTGTTGTGTGGCATGGGCGTCTCGCCCATGCTCTTGGTCTCCCTCTACGGGCGAGACGCCCGTGGCACGCATGGGCGAGACGCCCATGCCACGAGACACCAGCTTGGCCAGGCCGAAGTCGGCGATCTTCACCTGGCCGGCGCGGTTGAGCAGGATGTTCTCGGGCTTGATGTCGCGGTGGACGATCCCGCGGTCGTGGGCGTACTGCAGGGCGTCGCAGATCTGAGGAACGATGGCCAACGCTTCCTTGGGGCTGACCGTACCCGCGTCGAGAATCTGCCGCAGGCTCAGGCCGTCGACGTACTCCATGATGAAGAAGTACAGATCCCCCCGCTGGCCGCCTGCGGTGAGGGGCCTCGAACCGAAGCTATGGATCGTGACGATGTTGGGATGGCTCAGCCGCGCCATCGCCTGGGCCTCGCGGGCAAAGCGCTGGGCGAAACTTTCCTGGCTCCCGATCTGCGGCGGCAGGATCTTCAGGGCCACCAGGCGGTCGAGATCCTTCTGGCGGGCCTTGTAGACGGCCCCCATGCCGCCGCGCCCGATCAACTCGATGATGTCCAGTTCCGAAAACGCTACTGCCAGTTCCTTCGGCTCCGGCGGCGACCATCCGCTGCCCTGCGGCTCGTCGCGCGTGAACCCCTGCGTGTTGGTCTCGAGCCCGCGTTTGAGCAGGCACGCCGGACACAGCCCGCCGGGCGTTTCACCCGTCAGGGCCTTGCCGCACTGCGGACATGTATTCACTTCGGCCATTCGTTCACATAAGACGCATCAGCGGCCAGAACGTTACAGACAATTCAGCAGGTGCGAGATTTCTTCTTCGACCTGTTCGGGCGAATCGACGGTCTGGGCAATCTCCACCCGCAGCAGGTCGCGGTAGCGCCGCCGCAGGCGGTGTACGGCCACGCGGACCGTGCCCTCGGCCCAGCCCAACTGCCGTGCGGCTGTGGAGTAGTCCGCCCGCTCGCGGTCGGCTGTCAGGAATCCCGAAATCGCGGCGTACAATTCGCCCTTGCCGGCGGCTGCGTATTCCTCGCCCAGTCGCCGCAGCACCTGATCGAGCACCGTCAGCGCCCATCGCCGGTCGAACAGCCGCTCGGGCGTCAGCTCGTCTGCAGGCTCCAAAGCGTATCGCCCTTCCGCATCCAGACCGTCCAGGGCGATAGGCCCGCGCGGCCCGCCGCGCTTCATCGCCCGCTGCATGGCCCGCTGGTTGGCCATGAAGTGCTGCATCGCCGCCAGCAGGAACGAGCGGAACTTGCCCTTGGATCGGTCCACCTGGGCGAGGAAGTCCTTCTCCAGCAGCCGCGCGAAGAACTCCTGTACCAGGTCCTCAGCCGCGGCCGGGCCCTCGCCCTTGCGCCGCGCGAAGGCATAGAGCGGGAACCAGTACGCTCCCGCCAGCTCCTCCATCGCCCGCCGCGTAGCCGAGGCCGAACCGTCGCCCCGCGCTGCCAGCACGATGCTCCACCGCGTGGCGGCAAAGCGAGCGCCGCTGTGATTGACGGCCCCGGCCGACGATGTCTGCCCAGTAGAAGAGCTCACGCCCGCGTTATACCCGCCGCCGCAGGCACATTCAACGCCGCAGGATCGGAGAGCGGGATTCCGCGGACTAAAGGGATTTAGAGGATTGGGAGAAGCATCATGCGC
The DNA here is from genome assembly GCA_021371965.1 of Planctomycetaceae bacterium. Next base: position 50,283 of record JAJFVE010000106.1, on the reverse strand, counting down.
GCAAGTTGGCGGTCGAGGTTGTTCCCGAGTTTTGTTTACCGCCACGCCGCAGAGTTGTTACGCTGACAGGCATGACTGCGATTGACTTCTCGCACGAGCGGCGCCTGCGCCTGGACGAGGCGTCGGAGGCGTGGTGGGCCGGCACGCTCGACAGGCCGATGATCAGCGCCACCCTTTACGGGCGCGACCCCGGCCGCAAGCCGCCCATGTTCCAGGGGGATCTGCTCGCTGCCGCGTACGACCTGTCCGTCCCGGCCGAGGACATCGTCGACGCGTGGGACTACGCCCTCTGCTGCCAGGAATTCTTGGGCGACGCCTCGCCAATGCTCTGGGTGAACATGGGGGCGATCTCGTCGTGCGCCTATTTCGGCGCGGTCCCTCAGGTGCAGGCGGCTGAGGGCACGGTCTGGTTCCACCCGCCGCGGGATCTACCGCCGATGGAGCTGCACTTTATGCCCGACGCCGCCAACGTGTGGTTGAAACGCGCGCTGGAGCTCTGCCGCGCGGCGGCCGACCGCTGGCAGGGCCAAGTGGCCATCGGCATGCCCGGCCTGGTGACGGGGCTGGACATCGTCTCAGTCTTCCGCCCGGGCGAGAAGCTGCTGCTGGACCTGCTGGACGAGCCGGCGCACGTGCTGCGGTGCGTCGATGAAATTCGCGAGGCGTTCTGGACGTGGTACGACGACTTCTGCCGCGCCTCCGCGGCCGACCGCTGCAGCTACACCTGCTGGATTCCGATGTTCTCGACGAAGCCCTTCTACGCCTTCCAGTGCGACGCCGCCTACATGATCTCGCCGGAGATGTTCGACTGCTTCGTACGGCCAGACCTGGAGGCCTGTTGCGGCCGTATCCCCCACTCGATCTACCACCTCGACGGTATCGGCCAGTTGCCGCATCTGGACTCGTTGCTGAACATCAGCTCGCTCTCGGCCATCCAGTGGGTCCCCGGCGCCGGCAAGCCCGACCAGTCGCACTGGCCGGACGTCTACCGCCGCATCCACGCCGCCGGCAAAAAGAGCCAACTCTTCGGCGGCTTCGAAGTGCTAGACGCCATCGCCGACCAGACCGGCACAGCCGCCAACCAATGGCTGATCACCGGCGGCCACACCTCCCAGCGCGACGAGATCCTCAAGGTCTTGGCCCGCTACGGAGCGGCGTGAGATTCGTGGCATGGGCGTCTCGCCCATGCTTTGAGCCGCCAATTATGCCTGTCTTTATGGCAGAGTTGTTCTTATCCCAGATCCACCGGCATGATGACGTACAGGAAATCGTTGCCGGCTTTGATAACGGCGGGTTTGTTGGAGGCCATCATTTCCAGCGTCACGTCGTCGAGCTCGACGACGCGCATGGCTTCGATCAAGAAGCTGGGATTGAAGGCGATGTCCATCGGTTCGCCTTCGAGGGTGATCTCACAGTTGACCTGGGCCTCGCCGGCCTCGGGGGCGCGGCTGGAGAGTGTTACCTGCTTGTCCTGGAACTTCAGGCGCACGCCGCGCGACTCTTCGTTAGTCAGCAGCGCGGCCTGGCGGATGCGGTGCTCGAAGTTGGCTCGCTTGACGGTGACCTTGCGCGTGAAATCCTTGGGGATCACGTCGCTGTACTTGGGGAAGTTGCCCTGCACCAGCGAGCTGATCAGCACTGCCCGCGCCGTGCGCAGCAGGATCTGGTTTTCCTCGATGCGGACTTCGAGCATCTCATCGCCGCCGACGGCCACGCGCTGCATCAGGTTCATCAGCTTGGCCGGAACGATGGCCGACACGTCGCGCGCAGCGGTCTTGGCCAGGGCGCCCTTGGCCAGCGCCAGGCGGTGGCCGTCGGTGGCCACGAGCTGGATCTTCTTGGCGGCCGCCTCCCACAGCACGCCGGAGATGGCGTAGTGGCTGTGGGCCTTGGCCGTGGCGAAGAGCGTCTTGCCGATCATCTTGGCCAGCGTCGCGGCGGGAACCTGGAAGTCGGCTTCGCCGGCGAACTCGGCCACAGTGGGATACTCGCCGGGATCGTAGCCGAGGATCTTGAAGTGGGCGGCCGCGCCGGTGACGTGGCAGGCGTCGGCGTCAGCTTCGATGGTCAGGCTGTCTTCGTCAGCCGACTCGCGAACGATGCCCGCCAGGCGGTCGGCGGGCACGAGGGCCTCGCCTTCCTGCTCGATCTGGACGGCCGTGACCTGGAACCGCAGGGCGGCTTCGAGGTCGGTGGCCAGGACGGTCAACATGTTATTGGCGGCGACAAGTTTGACGCACTGGAGAACGGGCTTTGGGGTTCGTGCCGAGACGATGGTTCCTGCCAAGGCCAATGCTTCTTGCAGCGCGGCGGTCTGAGCGACTACTTTCATCGGACACCTTCCCTTGTGGTGCATCGCGAATAGGAAACAATTACTTGTTTGTGTCGTTATACCAAAGCGGGCGGGGGATGCAAGGGAGAAATTCAGGGCTTAGGTCATAGGTCGGAGGTTTAGGGGATTTTGACCAGACGTGCTTTGCGGTTGCTGCACCTTGCCGCCAGGACGCATGCCATGCGGGCCCTACGCCCTACGACCTAAGACCTATCCCCTCTCCTTACATTCGCCGCACTCGTCGAAAGTCACGGTACGGCAGTCGATGTTCAGCTTCTTGCAGACGGCCTCGGCCAGGTCGATGTAGTGGCGTTTGATCGGCGGACCGGGCAGGGCGAGCGTTCGCTCGACGGCTTCGAGGGCGGGTTCATCCGGGGCCTCGATCTCGATAAAGTGCCCCAGAAGCGGCAGCGAATCGAGCTCGACGAGGCAGCCCCCCAGCCGCCAGGTGCTGCGGCGCTTCTGGATGGTCATCGTGACGGCCAGCCCCAGTGCCGCCAGCAGCGCCTCGATGGCCGCCGCGTCATCGACGTGCGTCTGAAGCTCGCGGCGGATCTTCGCACGGGCGTGGTTCTCGGCCGGTCCCTTGTACGTCAGTTGCGCCCGTTCGTCGGCCTCCTGCGGCCCTTCTAGATGTTTCGTGCTGCGCAGCCGCAGGCCGACATCCCCGCCGCGCAGCGACCGCCCGGCCGTGTCGTAGTAGCGATCAGTCTGCAGAACCGTCCGCACGTGCACAGCCCCCGCCGCCCGCAGCGCCGCCAGGACAGCGTCAAACGACTGTGCCTTGAACTTGAGCTCAATCTCGCGTGCCATGCGGGCGATTATAGCCTCCGGTGCCGGGGATGGGGAGAGCGGGATTACGCAGATTTGCGGGATTAAGAGGATTGGGAAGAAACCGTGCAGACACGTTAGCGGCGGGGCTTGCCCCGCGCGGTTTCTTCCGTGATAGGCCGAACGAGCAATGCGGGAAAGAAACTTATTATCAGGAGCGCCCTCTGACCGCACAACTCGAGCGTCAACATGCCTGCCGTGACTACTGAAGGTTCGATGGCCCTTCCAGGTCGTCCTAGCTGCCGCCTTCGCCGGGACCGCGCCAGCCGAAGATCCGCAGCGGGTAGAACAACCGCACCATCACGCTGTTGTACAGGCCCGTCGTGACGGATCGCACCATCAGCGTGACGCCTGTCGAGCCCGGGTCGGGCATGCGGATGGCCATCGCCACCGAGGCCGCACGGGCGATCAGGCTTAGGGCGAACGTCAGGTGATAATTGTTCCACAGGAACGGGCCGACGATGATCGGCGCCATGTCCTTGAATCGCTCGGCCACCCACCCGCCGATCAGGCTGCCGGCCAGCCCTCCGATGCTGATGAGCGCCGCATGCGCGGCGATGTAGCGGCTGCGCCCTTTGCCGTCGGCGAAGCCCAGGATGATGCTGTTCTGAGCCAGCGAGATTCCCATCCAGCCCGTGCCCCCCATGAGCATCGAGGTGCTCATGATCAGCCACGCCGACACCGGGGCATTGGGCGAGAGCCACGCCCCGCCGCCCCAGCCGGTCAGGCCGTGCACCCAGGCGCCGACGGCGTTGATCGCCCCGATCAGGAATTGCGGATTGGGAAGATTCGGGCTGGCCAGAAAGTACGGCATCGTCGACAAGATCGTCAGGCAGCTTCCCACCACCAGCACCGGGCGGCGCCCCCAGCGGTCGATCAGCCGCCCCCACCCGCGACAGCCGATCAGCCCCACCACCGGGGCCAGGATCATGAACAGCCCGTCGGTGGCCGTTTGGCTGAAGTGCAGCGTTTCCAGCAGGTCCAACCACATGAACTGCGCGCCGACGGTGGCCCCGAAGGTGATGATGATCCCATAAGTGACGTAGTAGCGAAAGTGGCGGTCCCGCATCGGACCAGCTACCAGGTTCCACGTCTCCAGACCGACCTCGACGGCCGGCACGACGGCCCGGCGCATCCGGGGCACGCGGGCCAGCCACGGCGGGCAAGACCATCGCCGCCGCTCGATCCGCGGGGCAGCGGCGTCCGCCGGTTCGCCGGCCGTGCTGGGCAGCACCTCGCGCAGGCGGCGGAAGAGGAGGATGTCGGCCAGGCCCATGATGGCCGAGATCACGAACAAGGCGCTGATGGTCCAGAACAGCAGTGGCTGATCGGCCATGGTCAGCGGGCGATCTTTGAAGGTCAGGGCGTCGAGCAGGACGGCCAGGGCGATGGCCACGGGGATATTCACGAACTGCGTCAGGCGGCTGCGGTGGGCGAAATATCGCCCACGGATTCGCCGGGGGATCAGGTCGCCCATCCAGGTCCACCAGGCCGGCACCGACAGGGCGGCCAGGAACGAGCTGACCAGCAGCACCGCCTGCATGGTCCAGACCGCCCATCTCGCCGGAAGGGCGGGCATGTATCCCAGCATCGCCGCCAGCGGGATAAGAGCGATCAGCGCGTACAGCAGGCGGTGGACCGCCGCGAAGTCGAGGAACTGATGCTTGGTCAGACCGGTGCGTTCGATGAGCATCGCCGCGATCAGGTGCCCCAGTGTGGCGATAAACGGCAGACCGGCCATGAGACCGAAGTCGTCGTTGTTGAACCCCAGCGCCCGGCAGAACAACGTCACGCGGCTGCCGGTGGCGCAGACCATCCACACCGTACCGAACATCCACGCCGCCGTGACGGTGCGCAAGGCAGTGCGAAGCTCCGGGCCGCGGATCGCCAGGGCGGGAACTTCATCGAAGGATTTATGACGCCACGACATAAATACGGTAATCGGTACCCGGTAGCCCGTAGCCGGGATACCCCGTAGCACGGGCGTCTCGCCCGTGAGTCCCACGGGCATCTTGCCCGTGGTCCATAGCCACTCATGGGCGAGATGCCCATGCTACTGCAACAGTAGAGAGCATTGTAACCGGCCGCTCAATACTTTTCGGTGGGTTACTGCGTCCAGCGGTCGCGGCTATACGCTCCCGTCAGCAGGAACGTCGAATCCATGACGGTCACCTCTGTGGGGCGCATCGCCTGCCAAGCCCGGACCTTGCGCAAAAGGGCCCGCAGCATCTAACGAAATCTGTCTGCCATGCTCGCCGCGTCAGGGTTGCCGCCGAAGGCACCCCGTTGGAGCCTGATAATTAGGCCGCCTCCAGGGATCCATTGCGTTTGGGTAGCCTCGGCTACTGGATACCGGGCTACTCTGTTATTAGGTTACCGGCTGCCCTGCCTTTGCCGACTACTACACGTTGACTGACTCTGGGGCGGCTTCTACAATAAGTTTATGAGCATCCCACCCACCCTCATGCGGGCCGCCCTCCCCCGACGGCAGCGGCAAAGAGCGTTCACGCTGGTCGAACTGCTGGTGGTGCTGGCCATCCTGGCGGTCCTGATCGTCATCCTGGTGCCCACCGTGGCGATCCTGATCAAGAAAGGCTACCGCGGAAAGTGCGCCAGCAACGTCCGCGAGATCAGCCGCGCGTGCTTCCAGTACGCCAAAGAACCCAGCATGCATCGCGGTCGCACGGCCGTGCCCTACGCCCTGCCGATTTCGTCCGCTTTAACCACAAGCAACTGGGGCAGCCTCACGCAGGGAAATGTCGCCGGCCTGTGGGTTCTCATCGACAAGGGCTTCGCGCCTCGGGGAGTCTTTCTGTGCCCCGAAGCGGGAAGCTCCCGAGGTAAGGAAGAACCCGCTGCCGCCGCCACGGAGTTCACGGCGGCGAGCGTTTCCTACAGCTACCTCTCGCAGGTGGCGTTTCCCACGACGGTCAGCACCGACAAGTCCACGCTGGTGATTATCGCCGACGCCAATCCGCGCTGCACGCCGGGCACGACGGGCGTCACCGCGAACAATTCGGCGTGCTCGGCCAATCACGACGGCGAAGGGCAGTGGGTCGGCTGTTACGACGGCTCGGCGAAATGGCTCGAGGGCACGGTAAAAGACCCCACCAACGACGACGACATCTACGCCGCCAACGACCAGGGCAATGAAGACCAGGGCAAGCGTGGCGACCGCGATGACGTCTTTCTCATTCCGTAAAAGCACGCCCGTTGTGCAACTCGCTACCCGGTCTGGCGGCGCCGCCGAACCTCGATCATTTCATTCACTTTCGATTGAACGATGATGAAGAATATCAGCGTGACGACGGCATTGGCCAGCGCCGGCAGAATCGCGACGTATATGAAGCAAGAGCACATTACCATCGTGGCCAGCGTGCAGTAGGTCAGCACGCACATGGCCGTCGGCAGGGCTTGCGGAATATCGCCCGGCAGGCCCATTTCCACTCGCACCTCGTTAAGGCGAAGGCACAACCGGCGGTAGGTGAACAGCATCCAGTACAGGTTGAAGAATGGAATAAAGAGAAATCCAATCGCCTTGCCGGCCGAAGGGTCGTCCACGCGGCGCGGGGGCATGCGGCCATGCATGAGGTTAAGCCAGATGACGTTGAAGACCCCGCCGGTGAGAAAGTGAAGCAGCACAAAGACACCGATGGAGAACTCGTCCAACAGGTATGGCGCCGTGGTCGGCTGGAGCGCCCCGCCGACCGTCAGTACCGGCGGCACAGCGTTGACGCCCGCATCGCAGAATTCCGGTAAGGCATTGGCCGGCGCCCAGTGGACCATCCCTCCCCGCCAGACCAGCACATTCGTTGGCAGCTTGCCCTGGCGAACCAGTTCGACGATATCGCGCAAGGGCATCGGAATGGACGTCTGCTCGTTGAGGCAATAGTGCCACTCGCAGGCGCTTTCGGGCTCAAGCGCCTGCGGCGCCCTCGTCCGCGCAGCGCCTTGGCCGTCACTGCCTGAAGCATCCTGCAGAGGCAACTGCGGGGGCTGCTGCTCAGCATCTTCCGGCGCAGTTTGGGGAGCAGCTTCCTGCACACGGGAGGGTATCTCGATATCGCCGCCGCAGCCCGGGCATTTGCCTTTGCGCCCGGCGTGCTGCTCGGAGACCTTCAGCCGCTTTCCGCAACCGTGACAGACTATGTCGATCATACCTGGTCCCTTGAGAATCTGCCCACGTGGATCGAACCGGCGAGAACGGCAGATTATGCCCCCCGCCGCTCTTCGACGCAAGGCACCTGATGAGGCAGTACCAGGTTTGCTTTTGGCGTGTCTCGGAAGTACCCTACCCCGCATGTGGCCAATCGCAAACATGGTCTGGGCCATCGGCGATATCGCCGACCCGATCCAGCAGGTTCGATGGATCCGCCAGGGCGGTTTCGACGGCGTGGCATTCCACGCCTGTGCGGGGCAGTTGCCCTGGTGGGCGGGCATAGATCCCGCCGCCTGCGACGCGGCCGCCCGCCGCCAGTGGCGCAGCGACCTTGCCGACTTTCGCCTGCGGGAGGTCCACGCGCCCTTCGAGATCGAGTTTGTCCAAGGCAAGCTGCCCCAGGCCGCCGCGGCGTTGACACCGATCATCGCCTTCGCGGGCGATCTGGGCGTCGACGTCGTCACCGCCCACGCCGCCTTGCCCGCTGAAGCTGACCCTGCCTCGCAGGAGTGGCTCGATACGATGGGGCAGATCAATGCCGCCGCCGCCGCGGCTGGAGTGAGGATCGGCCTGGAGATACTGGGCGACTTCGCCTGGCTGGACCGCTGGCGCTTGCCGAACATCGGCGTGACGCTGGACGTGGGGCATTTGTTCTCGGCCGTCGGCGGCGCCGGGGGCATCGAGAAGATCGGCGGCATCAGTGGCCTGATCCGCAGGATCGCCCCACATCTGGTGCATCTGCACGTGCACGACCATAACGGCCAGGTGGATCACATCGAGACCGGCACCGGCCTGATCGACTTCGCCGACATGTTTTGCGGCCTGGCCGCCATCAATTACCGCTACGGCATGACGCTGGAGTTCAACCCCTCCCGCGTGACGCCCGAAGGCATGCTCCGCTCGCGCGAGTATCTCCACCAAGTAGCACGGGCGTCTCGCCCGTGAGTAGCATGGGCGTCCCCAAGGGACAGGTCTCGCCCATGTTCCCCGCGTCGTGTCGTCCCTTGGGGACGCATAGCGTGGGTGTCCCACCCCCGCTTACTCACCTTCGACGTTCAGGGACACGCACAACGGAGTTGTCCGTGGCACCCATTCGCTCCAATTCGATCTTTCAACTGCGTTATTGTTGTGTGCCCGCGCACTCGCTAGACTACCTGCTCCATGAAACTGGCAACGTTTGAGAAGGACTCGCGGCAGAGTTTTGGCGTCGTGCGGGAGGATCGCCTCATCGACATCCCCGCGCTGTGGCCGGATGGCCCTGCCACGCTGCTGGCGGCACTGCAGGCCGGGCCCGATGCCCTGCGGACAATCGCCGCCCTGGCAGCCGCTCACAACTCACCACACACAACTCACAACTTCAACACCGTCCGCCTGCTGGCCCCGCTGCCGGCCCCGCCCAAGCTGCTGGGGCTGGCGGTGAATTACCTCGAGCACCATCGCGAGTTCGACCGCGGCCACGATTTGCCCGACGATCCCTCGCGCACCACGACGCCGCGCCCGTTCCTCATGCCGACTACGGCCGTGGCTGGACCGGGCGACGAGATCCCCTGGCCGTCTTTCAGCCGACAGATCGATTACGAGGTTGAGCTCGCCGTCGTCATCGGCCGCACTGCCCGGCGCGTCAGCGTGAAAGAGGCGATGGAGCACGTAGCGGGATATACCATCGCCAACGATATCTCGGCCCGAAGCTGCACGCACGCCCAGGGGCGCACCAAGCGGCCCAAGGACGACTTCTTCGACTGGCTGCACGGCAAATGGGCCGACGCCTTTTGCCCGATGGGCCCGTGGATGGTGACGGCCGACGAGATCGGCGACCCGCAGAAGCTGGCCATTGGCCTGTCGGTTAACGGCGAAACCCGACAAAACTCCAGCACGGAACTTATGATCCACAGCGTGGCCGAGATCGTATCGTTCTGCAGCCACCTGATGACGCTGGCGGCGGGCGACGTGATCGCCACCGGCACGCCCAGCGGCGTGGGCATGGCCAGCGGGCGATTCCTGGCCGGCGGCGACCGCATTACCTGCACGATCGAAAAGATCGGCGAACTGACGAACACCCTGGGCACAAGCCCTGCCGAGTTCTATGAACCCTGTAATCGGTAACCCAACCTGGAGACACTGATGAGCAAGATCAACGTCACGGTATGGAACGAGGGACGCCACGAGAAGTCCAACGCGGCCGTCCAAAAACTTTATCCCAAGGGCATGCACGAAGTGATCGCCGGCGCGCTGCGGGCCCAGAGCGACATGAACGTCCGCATCGCCCTGCTGGACGACGGCCCGGAGCATGGGCTGACCGACGAGGTGCTCAATTCCACCGATGTGCTGACCTGGTGGGGCCACCTGGCCCACCGCGACGTCAGCGACGCCATCGCCACCAAGGTTCAGCAGCGCGTACTGCATGGCATGGGGCTGATCGTGCTGCACAGCGGGCATTTTTCCAAGGTGTTCACCAAGCTCATGGGCACCGGCTGCGGGCTCAAGTGGCGCGAGATTGCCGAGAAGGAACGCATCTGGAACCTCAAGCCCAGCCACCCCATCACGCAGGGCATCGGCGACTACTTTGAGATCCCCAACGTCGAGATGTACGGCGAACCCTTCGGCATTCCCGAGCCGGACGAGTTGATCTTCATCTCGTGGTTTGAAGGCGGCGAGGTCTTCCGCAGCGGCTGCTGCTGGAATCGCGGGCTGGGCAAGGTGTTCTACTTCCGCCCCGGCCATGAGACCTGCCCGATCTTCTACAATCCCGACGTGCAGAAGGTCATCGTCAACGCGGTGCGCTGGGCGCGCCCGCTGTGCTACGGCGACGCCGGCCTGTCCTGCCCCAACTACAAGCCGCTGGAAAACGTCCCCCACCGCGAGTTGGACCTGACACACGTCCCGCACCTGAAAGGCAAATAACATGAAGAAACTGCGTATCGGCATCATCGGCCTGGGCATGGGCCAGGCCCACGTACATGGCTACCGCCAGCACGCCCAGGCGGAAGTCGTCGCCGCGGCAGACGTCAACGAGGTTATCCTCAACGAGCGAGGCAAGAATCTGCAGATCCCGTCGCTGTACACCTCGGCCGCCGAGATGCTCAAGGCCGAGAAGCTCGACATCGTCAGCGTGGCCACGCCCAACAAGTTCCACATGCCCCTGGCCGTGGCGGCGTTCAAGGCCGGCTGTCACGTGCTGTGCGAAAAGCCGCTGGCGATGAACGCCGCGGAGGGTCGCAAGATCCTGGCGGCATCGAAAGCGGCCCGCAAGCGGCTGGGGATCAACTTCTCCTTCCGCTTCAACGACCAGTCATGGGCGATGAAGAAGCAGGTGGACTCCGGCATCCTGGGCGACGTGTATTTTGCCGAGACGACGTGGATGCGCCGCCGCGGCATGCCGGGCTTCGGCGGATGGTTCGGCACCAAGGCACTGGCCGGCGGCGGCCCGCTGATCGACCTGGGCGTGCACCGCATGGACCTGGCCCTGTGGCTGATGGGCTACCCGCGCCCGGTGTGGGTGCTGGCCAACACGTATGACCACATTGCCCGCCCCATCGCCAAGGCGCAGGGCAAGACCTTCGACGTGGAAGACATGGCCGCGGCGATGGTCAAGTTCGCCAACGGCGCGACGATGATGGTCAAGGCCTCCTGGGCCGGCAACATCGCCGAGAACGAGAAGATGGAAACCCGCCTGCTGGGCACCAAGGGCGGGCTCGTTCAGCGCAACCTCGGCGAAGGGTATAGCTTCGAGGCCGAGATGTACGTCGAACGCGAAGGCGCGCAGTTCGACATGAAACTGCACCCGCCGATGCCCGGCGCGGCAAGTTGCTATTGGCAGTTCGTCGACGCGATCGTCAACAACCGCCCCCACACCGCCACCGGCGAAGAAGGCCTCATCGTGATGGAGCTCATCGACGCCATCTACGCCAGCGCCAAGCAAGGCAAGCCGATCAAGATCGGAAAGTAGCCCCGCGAGCAAGACAAGCAGCTTTTCCCCCAATGCCCCGGCACCGCAATGCCGGGGCATTTCGTTAGGGCTTCCTGCAGAACACGTACGCGCCTTGCCAATGTCCTTTCGCTCGACCTTCTGGCACGTTACTGCTCCTCCAGAATCTTCGGCGGAAAAGATTGATGAACGCAGCCGGGCAATAGAGTTCTTAGCGCGCGGCCGATGCGATCGGCATGAACCAGCAGTTCCAGCGCGGCGTCCTGGCGGTCCTTGTTCCATTCATAGATCGTCACCAGCGCTGCCTTGTCGCGGTTGAGGCATCGCAGGACGATGGCGGCTGTCATCTCGGCATCCCGGATGTGAGACTTCTCATCGTGCTGGTCGAAGGCCTCATCGCTGTCAAAGAAGCTGTCCAAGGCGCGCTTGGTCTTGACCGCCACCATGGATGAATCCCATACAAGGGCCTCCGTCGCGAAGCGAATTTCCTTCATTTTCGCCGCATCGTTTTCGACCTCCATGAAGGCGGCTCGCCCCATGACATCTTCGGCCGTCATCTTGAAATCTTCAGCGAGCGATTCCACGAACTTCCGCAAGGACGTCATATAAGCAAATGCTTCCTTGACCAACGGATGGTCATCGAGTTTAGCGAAGTCTTTGGACGCAAGCGTGGCGGCCTCACGCTCGATTTCCTTCATGTCCAGCCCCCACTTCTTGGCGCCGCGGGCGATGAGCCGCCCGACCTTGCGAAAATTGCGACTCACTTCCTCAGCCACGCTCGCCCCGTCGTCAGGATTCCTCCCTTTCCGCCGCTGCCGCTGCTGCCCCTTGGCCTCGTCCGCCGCCACCATGCAACGCTCTGCAAACGCGCACCGCTCGCACCAGCGATCGCAATAGTTGAAGATGCCCGGAATGAAGCCACGGTTTCTAGCCATGGCCGGCATAATAACAATTCCCAGCAGCAATCGCGCCGGCGAGAATGGATGTCTGGATGGATGGGTGCCACGCACAACTCTGTTGTGCGTGTCCCTGATCTATTGAAGATCGTGTGCTGCCCATTCAACGCCACGTCTTGGACCTGCACATTGGCACGCATAACGGAGTTATGCGTGGCACCCCCCCGAAACAAACCGTTCAAGAGCTCTGGGCGGCAAGAGATGATTACTCCGCCAGTTTTTCAAACTCGCGCATGCACATGTACATCGCACGCGGGACGTGAAAGCAGCCCTTCCATTTGCCGCCTTTTAGCGGCAGGAGCACTTCGCCGCGGCGATTGAGGTATCCGAACCATTCGCCGTAGTTGGCGTCGGCGAAGCGCGGCCAGGACCAGTGGTGCACCTTCTCGTACCACGTCCAGCAATCGGCCCGGCCGCTCAGGCGGAAACCCATCGTCAGCGCCACCAGTGTCTCCAGGTGCACCCACCAGAGCTTCTGATCCCACTCCAGCTTGTCGGGCGGGTGGCCGTGGCTGTCTATGAAGTAGAAGATGCCGCCGTGCTGCTCATCCCAGCCGTACTTGAGGATGCTCAGCATCACGTCGACGGCCTGCTCGATCAGCTTTCGGTCGCCCCGCCGGGCGGCGATGTCCATCACGAACCACATCGCCTCGATCCCATGGCCGGGGTTGATCAGCCGCCCGTCAAAGCTGTCCACGCGAGTACCGTCGGGGGCGACGTTCTCCAGCAGGATGTTGCGCTCTTTGTCCAGGAACTGCGTGAAGACCTCGCGCAGGCACATCTCGACCGTGTCGGTGACGGACTGCGGCGGCAGCATCCACTCCAGCTCCAGGCACAGGTTGCTCAGGATCATCGGCACGGCCAGCGACATCATCGGCCGCGTGCCGGGATAGGCCTTGGCGTACTTGCCCTTGGGGTCGGCCTTGCGGCGCAGGATGTTCTCGTAGGTCTTGTGAGCGATGAGCTTGGCTTCTTCGTCCCCGCTGGCCAGGGCGAACTGGCCAAAGGCCATCGCGGCGAAGCAGTCGGAGAAGATGTTGTACGGTTGCACGAGCGGGCGGCCGTCGCGGGCAAGGGAGAAGTACCAGTTGCCGCCGTCGTCATGGCCGTGCTTTCGCAGGAAGTCGGCCCCGCCGCGGGCGATATCCAGCCATTCCTGCCGGCGTTCGAGGCGGTTGTAGAGCATGGAGAAGATCCACACCTGCCGCGCCTGCAGCCAGATGAACTTGTCGGTGTCGTACACGCTGCCATCGCGGTCGAGGCATGTGAAGTACCCGCCGCACTGGCGGTCGATGGAGTTGGTCGTCCAGAACGGGATCACGTCATCCAGCAGCGTCGTGCGATACTGCCTGGCCAGTTCCGTGTATTTCGCCTTCATAATCGTCCTTTCTGAGAATTATAAATAGCCGCTGAGGTCGCTGAGGACGCAGAGGAAGACGTTTCCATCTTCTTAAGACCTCAGCGTCCTCAGCGACCTCAGCGGCTCAATTAATCGTCCTCGCCGCCCAGCATGGCGGCGGCGTATTCGGCCGTTGGGCCGCGCAGGTCGATCTTGCCGGTCATGTCCCAGAACGAAGTCTGCAACTCCCGCATGGCCAGCACCGAGACGATCCAGGCCTGCGTCCAGCCGCTCTCGATGCTCCAGACGCCCCAGCCCAGATCGGCATTGCTGGCCCAGTAGTCCCAGCGGCCATAGTCGAACGCGCGGAACCATGCCCCGTCAAGCTCGCGACGCCCCTCGCTGCGAACCTGGATGCGCAGCAGAAAATCCGTCAGCCGCTGGGCTGCCTCGATGAAATACGAATCGCCAGTGGCCGCGGCGGCCTCATGCAACCCCACATACGCAAAGTTGGTCGTGTAAAGCAGGTCGCAGACGGGATCGCCGTTGGCGGCGATGAGCGTGGCTTCATTGGTTCCGTAGGCCTCGTTGCTGGCCGGCGGGCCGTAGTCCCCTCGCCCGGCCGAGCCGATCTCTTCCCGGATCGCGCCGCAGGAGTCCTGAAACGCCAAAAGCTGCTCGGCCATGAATCGCAGTTGGCGACGGTGTTCGGGCGTGTCGTCGACTCGAACGCGCCACGCCAGCGGCAAAAGCATGCGCGCCCGCTCCTGCTGAATGCCGTTGGTCCAGTGCCACTGCGAAGGGTAGGCGTCCATCGTCATGGCGATGGCATTGCACGCCCGCTGCCTGAACGGCTCATAACCGCTACGCGCATACGCCCAGAGGAAGCACGCCCACAGCCAGCTTTCGTAGTGCGGGGCGAAGTTCGTCCGCGGCGTCGTCCAGAAATGCCGCCACCCCTTCTCCTGAAGCATCTCTTCATCCAGGCGGCCGCTGCGAAAGCCTTGGGGGCCTGTCGTGCGCAGGTTCGCCAGCAGGCATCGCGTCAGCGGTTCATTCCAGCGGTCGTTCCCCAGCGCGGCGGCAGAGAGCATCGTCCCGAGCATCGAGCGGGCATTGTCGTCGCCGTAGTAAATGCCGTTGTTGTCGATGGCATGCCAGCGCACCAGGCCATACGACGGGCTGGAAGGCTCGGCCCGCGGACCCTGGGCCAGATTCGACAGCGTGTAAATATGGTCGCACAAATTGGCCGCGATGGTCTGCTGGGCGTCGTCGCCGCGGGCTTTGCCGGCCATGGCCATGGCGCCGGCCGCCTCGCCCATGCAGTCGTTGCGGCGCATGTATCGCCACATCTGCGTGCCGTCGGGATAGATGAATGATCGGGCGCCCTCGATCATGCCGCAGCGGCCATCGCCGCAAGGCCAATCGGCTCGCGGGCCCGGCGCGGCTGTATCCGCGCCCGCGGCACGCATGTACTGTTCCGCCTGGTCGGCCCAGGAGGGGTGGATAAAAAGCTTGGCGTTGGTGAACCAGTTCGCCCCTCGCGTCATGGCCTCATGTGGGGCTGAAAGATCCAGCGCCTCGTCCTTCCCAAATGACGGCCGCACCGTCGGCGTCCATCGCAGGTCGACCTCGCCCGCCCCCGCCCAGCGAAGGATCCACGCCCAGATCGTACGCCACGCCGGGGCCGGGGCGAAGCGGCCGCTGACGAATCCGCTGAGTCTTGTCGCAGCCACCAGCATCCCCTCGTGCTCAAAGAGAACCGGATGCGTCTTATCGGTGGCGGGCAGGCCATAGACGGCACGGTCGAAACCGGCCACACGCGCCACCACAATATGCGGCGTGACCGACGCGGCGTCGATGGACGCAAAGCGGCAGCCGTGAATCGCCAGGATGCTCAGCCGCTCCAGATCCGGCGCAAAGGCGTCAGAGGCTACGACGCCGCGCTCCCATTCGGTGCTGCGCAACTGGCCGCATTCCAGGCCCGGCAGCGACGCGGGGAATTCGATGTACAGGCGGAGCGATTTTTTACGGGCAGCATCCAGAAGGTCAGCGGAGATTTCCCTCTGCCGCTGCGGGTAGTCGTCGGCGAGAATCAGCAATCCCTCGCCGGCAGCCGCCTGGGCGACGGCGTCGGCTGGGTCGGCAACGCAGCGGAATGCCACGCCGCAACTGTCGAGGATTCTTACCAGATCGCTATCGCCGCGGCAGACGCAGAACATGGATGTCCCTCAACTGGTTGCCACGCTGATGCCGCGGACTTCGCCGTGCTCGATCTGGCCCATGTTGGGATTGGCCGCGGGGGCGACGGCGCAATAATAGTGATAGAGCTTGCCGCCAGCGGAGGCGATGCCGGGCTTGTGGGCGTAGCGGCTGTCGATGCTGCCGGGGGCGCCGACGTCGATCAGCACTTCGTGAGACTTTTCCCAGTGCAACAGGTCGCTCGAGAACGCCACGCTGTCGCGGGCGATGCCTTTGGAATCCAGCGTATAGAAGAACATCACCCACGTGTCGCCGTCGCGCACCACGACCGGATCGCTGGCGAAGACCTCGTCGATCGAGCCGGGCCCGCCGTTGGGAAGAATCGGATTGCCGGCGTATTTCTCCCAGCGCTGCAGATCGGTCGAGATCGCCACGCCCGTCTGTTCCTTCCACGGCCAGCCGTTGTCCGTCTTGGCGTTATAGAAGAGGTAGTACGTGCCAGCATGTTCCATGAGCCAACTCTTGTACAGCCCGCCGCTGTCCCACCCGCCTGGTTTGCCAGGCGTCAGCACCGGCGGCGAGACTTCCCACTTGCGAAGGTCGTCGCTGAAGCACAGGCCGATGATCGCCGGGCCGGTCTCGTAGCCCGGCTGGGGATACGCGTGATACGTCCCCACGAAGCGGCCGGCGACCTTCTTCGCCGCCCCACTGCCAAACAACGCGTTGTCGCGCAGCACGCCGGTCATCGCAGCGTTGAACTCAGTGGGCGTCCCGGCCGGACCTCGGCCCAGAATCAGCCCTTCCTTCGTCCAGTTAAGCAGGTCGTTTGAGACGGCCAACCCCGTGCGGTAGCCGATGCTGTCCCAGCCGACGAAGCTCATGTAGTGCCGCCCGTTGTGGCTGAACAGCGCCGGGCAATCGACGGCGTGGCTGTCGAAGGCGCCCTTGATGTACGACGGCGCCACAACCAGCCGCGGGACTTTGTTCGGTGTGCGGACGCGCTGCATTTGCTCTTTCATGAAAAAGATCCCAGGTCCTCGATCCTCGGTCCTCGGGATCCCATCCCTAGGATCGAGGACCTAGGATCTAGGATCTTCTCTTGCTACTCCACCACGACTTCCACGCCGCACAGCAGCGGCTGGCCTTTCGACGCTTCCAGGCCGATCGTCAACTCGCCGGCGGCCTGCACCGCCTTGAACTCTTTGACCAGTCCCTTGCGGCGGCCGCCAGTTTCCTTGGCGATGTCCAGCGCGGCAAGAACTTTCTTGCCTTGAAGAATCACGTCGAACACGCGATGACCGACAGTGGCGTCCGTGGGCTCGGCAAAGTACAGCCGCACGGTGTACGCTCGCTGCGGTCCACCCAGGGGCACCGTGATGCTGCCCACGCCCTCCACGCCGGAGGCGCAGATCATCGACTCGCCCGCCCCTTTGTCGGCCCACGACTGCGGACTCTCACTGAAGAGCCCGCCGCGGCGGGGCAGTTTGACGCCCAGGCCGAACTTCAAGATCAGCTTGTCGCTGTAGTCGATGCGCGGGATCAGCGTCATCGTCGGCCGCGGATACGCCAGCCAGAGCACGCCCTTGGTGTCGCGCCGGTCGCCGGGGGCGCCGAAGTTGATCGCCAGGCGCTGCACCGGCGTCATCGCCCCTTCTGCCGAGTAGATGCCCCACAGCCGCTGTGTGGCGGCGGGCTTGAGCACGACCGTCGTCTGCACGCCGTAGGGGCAGGCGCATCCGTTGCTGCCTTCGGGAATCGCCACCACGCCGCCGCCGGAGACCATGTTGATCCAGCACCCCGCACGCTGGCCGCCGAAGTGGGCCGTGCCGAAATCGGCCTCCATGTCGTACAGGGCGATGCTGCCCGAGCGGAACGTCAGCATGTGGTTTGCCGCCGAGACCGCCCCGCAGTGGTGGCCGGGGCGGCAGAACTGCCAGGGCGCCTCGACACCCGTGACCGGGTGCTTACGCATGATCTGCTTGCCAGTCTTGAGTTCGCGCGCCCAGGGCTCGGCGATCACCATCTCGCCGACGATCAGCGGGCGGCTGCGGTACCCCGCGCGGGCGGACCAGAGCCTCTTGCCGTCGGACGCCGACAGCGCGATGAGGCTGCGGCGGTCGAACTCGCCGCGGACGAACTGCGTCCAAAAGTGCCCATTCCACGGCTGACCGCACAGCAGAACCACGCCGCTGCCGGCCTCGACGATCAGGTCGCCGCCGACGACGGTGCCGAAGACGCCCAGCGGCCGTCCGCGCACGTTGTGCTTGCCGACGCTGACGGTGTCCGAAAGATACTGCGGGCTCGTCCAGAGCTCTTTACCGCTGATGGCGTCGAGGGCGACGACGCGCCGCACATCTGCGGCGGTGCCGCCGCGGCGGTCCAGCTCGGGCGTGTGCGTCACGCCTTTGCCGGCCTGGGCGATTTCATCGGCTGTCACTTCACGGTCGACAAAGAACAGCTTGCCCTCGGCGATGCAGACGTTGTCGGGATTTGCCCGTCCCAACGGCCGCTGCCACTTGAGCTTGCCGGCGGCGATGTCGTAGGCAAAGAGCATGTCCGCCTCGCGCAACGTCCCGCGCGTCCCGTAGAGCAGCCCGCCGCTGCAACCGACATATCCCCAGACGCTGTCGCTGCCGGCCTTGGGGGCAGGGCCTCCGGCGGGCAGCGTGAAGGTCGCCAGCGTCTTGCCCGTCGCTGCATCCAGGCGCATGCACGTGGCGCCTTGGGCGATAAAGATGTTATCCGCGTCAGCGACATACCCGCCCGGGATCCCGTCGATGAGCGGGTGCCGCGGGAAGTTCGCGATCTTCACCGACCACAGGAACAGGCCGTTGTAGACGTCGTACGCCGCCAGCGAGTCCGGCCCGGGCACCAGCAGCCGCCCGCCCACGCTCAGCGGCGAGGCCGCGAACTCGTGGCGGTTGGGCACCTGCGCCGGTCCGGGCTGGCCGAACCACAGCACGCTCATGGGTCCGCGCACCAGGTCGTCGCCGCTGCAGGCGGTGTTGGCCATGTTGCCATACTGAGCCGACCACGCCCCCGCGCCGCTCAGCTCGCCGCGAATGACGCGGTCGTACGATCCGACCTTCTCGACTTTCAACTTCGTCTGCGCCAGCAAGTCGCCGCCGCTAACATACGCCCGCCCGCCGCAGGGTTTGAGCGTGCGCAGGAGTTCTGTACCCGACAGCGCTGCCGCATCGCCCGCCACAATCAGGTTCGCGAAGTAGTCGGGCATGGGAACCTGCGCCGGCGCCGCGACTCGCACGAGCACGCGCCCGTACAGTCCCGCGCCGGTCAAGGCCGTTCGCGCTTCGGCGGCGGACTTCTCATCCGCTACAACCATGTAGATGGTCAGCTCCGTACCCTTCGCCAAGGCAGTGGCGAACTCGGCGCTGACCCCTGCAACCAGTGCGAAACCGCGAGTGGGCGCCCCGTCAGTGATGAGCTGCGATACCGCTTGCTGTGACGCGTTCTCACCCCCCGCCGGAACCTGCGCCGCCGGCGACTTGTCGCCCGCCCCGCTTGCAAAGCAGTGCACGCTCCCCTTGTCGGTGCTCACGTACAACCGCCCGCCGGCGACCGCCAGTCCCCGCGCTCGCCCGTTCACTTTCGCCGACCAGACTTTCTTGCCGTCAGCAGCGGACACGGCGATCACTTCGTCCTGCCCGCCGATGAAGGCACAATCCGGCGTGGCGATAATCGCGTCGTCGTATTTACAGGGGAAATGCCACAGCGTCAGTTGGTCGAAGTCGCTCTTGACCTTGCCCAGTGCGGTCGTGAACTCGACCCGCTGCTTCTCAAGCTTGGCGACATCGCCCTTCTTGCCCTTGCGGGCCTGCTCGATCTGACGGGGCAGATCAGCCAGTCCCTGCTGGTAGATGTCGTAGGTCGCCGGCAGGCGCACCGCCTGCGGCCAGCGGGCGCGGTCGGTCGCGAAAGCTTCCATTCCATTAAGAGCGAAGAACGTGTCCTTGCCCACGGCAAGCGCCCGCGAGCCCTGCCCCGGGACGCGCTGCTGGCGGCCTTCGCCGTAGGCATCTTTGCCGTCGCGCAGATTCCATGCCCAGACCTGCTCGGTCGCGGTGATGACCGTGCCGCCGTCGAGCACGTTGAACGTGCCGCCGGCCATTCCGTTGACGCGCCAGACCACCGGCTGAAAGAGCAGCGTCCCGCCGCCGCGGTCGAAGACCATCGGCATGGTGCGTCCCGTCGGCAGGATCAACCGGTCCGCCGAAGCCAGCAAGTACCCCTGTGGCGAGCGGTTGGCCTGGCCGCCGTCAGTGAAGGAATTGTTCACCCAGAGCTGTTTGCCGGTGGCGGCGTCAACGGCGAATACGAACGCGCCCTCGGCCGGGAATATGCCCGCGCCGAAGTACGCGACGCCGCCCTCGACAACCACGCCCGTGCGCACCGGCCAGAGCGACATGACCTTGCCCGCGCCGATGACGGCCTGGTCTTCGGGGGCGGCGCGGAACTTCCAGACCAGTTTGCCATCGGCAGCGTCGAGGCAGTACACATAGCCGTCGTCGCTGCCGGCGTAGACCTTGCCGCCGGCGACCGTGGGGGCCATCCGCACCGGGCCATCGGTGTAGAACTGCCAGGCGATCTTGCCGCTGACAGCGTCGAGAGCGTAGACCTTGTTCTCGCTCGATGAGCCGAAGAAGACCTTGCCCCCGGCCGCGACCGCGTGAAAGGCGTCGTCAAACCGCATCCGCGGGCGCTCGAGCGAGCCTTCGACAACCTCTGCCGGCGGGTCCGACCACGCCGGCGCCGGCGCCAAGGCCGACGTGAACACCCAATGCTCCGACAGCGGCATCTGCACCTTGTCATTGCTGAAGCCCGACCGCTGGGCGTCGTGGCGATAGGTGGACCAGTCCTCCGCCCATGCAGGACCGGTCATCATGACTGCCACTGTCGCCCAAATTACAGATCGCATGGTGGTCTCCAGAAAACGGCTCATTAGAGATATTAACCGATTGGCAGCGTTGAGCGTCCGGCGAAAGCGCATTAGCGGTCGAGCTTGCTCGACGTGGTTGCTCAAGGTGCCGGCTGCCAGGGAGAAGACGCGCGGGGCATCCATCTCCGCTCTTTGAGCTTCGCCGGACAAGAGCCCCGCCGCTAGTGGTCCTGTTTGTGCGGGCCGATCTGCTCGAAGGGAATCGCCTTGAAGGCCGGCAGCTTCTTGAAAAGCACGGCGGTGGGCTTGAGGCGCAGGTCAAGTTTCTGCGCGTTGACGAACTCGGGCGAGGCGTCGGTCGTCAGGTTGTCCTTCACCGTGCCGTATCGGGTGACGGCGGCCGCCAGTTCCATCTTCGGGCTGTGGGCGATCACGTTGTGCCGCAGCACGTTGCCCTTGGGGGCGCCGGGCTCGTCGGCCGCCAGCTTGAGCAATTGAGGATATTTCGTAGACCAGGGCGGGGTCTGGTACGGCATCGCGCCCAGGCGCTGGGTCATGATGCCGCTGACGTGGTGTTTCATCCACCCCAGGCCGCGGTCGTCGAACGAAATCGACCGAGGGCAATCCACGATCAGGTTGTTCTCGACAACATTGTCGCGCCCGCCGCCGATGAGCAGCCCGCGCTGCACCTTGTACAGCACATTGCCGTAGACGATCGTGCCGCTGGCGCAGTCGTCAAGGTAGACGCCGCTGGCGCCCAGAACGCCCGGGCCGGTCACGTCGTGAATGAAATTGTGGCGGATGACGTTGCCCCGCACCGTCCAATCGCGCCCCGTGTAGATCACGCCAACGTCGCCGGTCTCCTGGCAGACGCTGTGGAACTCGTTGAACTCGATCACGTTCTCGTTGCCGCCGAAGAGCACAGCGCAATGCGGGGCGTCGTGAAACAGATTGTGGGCCACGCGGTTACCCACGCCGTTGAGCGCAACGCCCGGAGCGTACGTCCGCTGCAGGCGAGAGAAATGATGAATGTGGTTGTCGGTCGCCCAATTGCCCGCCGGCGCGAGGGTGGCGCGATCGCCGCCATTGATGCTGATGCCCGACAGGCCGGTGTTCATGATCTCGCAGGCCCACACGCCGTTGTCCTGCCCGCCCGAGATCGCGGCGCCGCGCCCGCCGGTGTTACGGATGAGGCACTGGGCGACGCGCACGCCAGCGCCGCCTTCGACCGAGATGGCCTCGCCGCGGCATGCCTCGAGCGTCAGCCCTTCGATGCTGACGTGGCTGGCCCCGCGGATGCGCACCAGCGGCTCGTCCAGCAACGAGAGCACGACCTCGCCGCCGGCCAGGTCCGCGGGCGGATAAAAATACAGCCGCGCGGCCTTGGCGTCGAGATACCACTCGCCGGGGACGTCGAGCTCCTCCAGCAGATTCAGCGCGAAGTACCGCCGCTTGCCCTGCCCGCCGACGCCGTAATGATGCGGGGCCGCCAGCGTGATGGTCTTCTTGCCCGAGTCAATCGATTTGACGCGGATAGTTTCGTCGGACCAGTCGTGGCACCAGTAACCCGTCAGCCACACGCCGGCCTCGATGTTCCATCTCGCCGGCCGCTCGTCGCTGTATTGGAACGTGCCGCCCTTGGCCGCGGCGGGCTCCTTGCCGGTCTTCTTGAGCCCGCCATCGAGGACTTTCGCGATGGTCACCCAGCCCTGATTGGGCCAGCGGGCCACGGGCATCGGCTTACCGTTGAAGAAGACCTCCGGCATGCCGGCGCCGTTGTGGGACTTGTCCGGCCAGGCCGGCAGGTCCTTGACGCCCAGCGCCGCCAGATCGGCGACGAGTATCCTGGCGGCCGCGGTTCGGTGCAGCCTCGCTCGGTCGGCCGCGTCGGCGACAGGCTTGAACGCAGAGGCGGGAACCGCGATGCCGCCGATCAGCCGCGCGGCCCGGCCATGGGCGGCACAGTATCGCACGGGGGCGTCCTTGGCGCCGCTGTCGGCGGCTGTCAGATCGAAACTCTGACCTTGGGGATAGACGCCGTCGGCCAAATACACGGTCGCACCGGTAAAATTGCCGGCAGCCTTGGCCTGTTGAACCGCCGCTCGGGCGCGCTGCAGCGTGGCGAAGGGTTTGTCGGCCGTTCCAGGGTTATCATCGCGCCCCTGCGGCGCGACGTAAAAGACCGTCTGCCCCGACAGCGTCGCGCTCATGAGTAGAACTCCCATGATAGATCGACGAATTGTTCCCATGTTTGAGCCTCGAAGATCGTCGCGCTCACAACAGCCTTTTCGCAGAAGCTCACGCCTCCGGCGTGATCCCAGCGCCCCTGCGGGACGCCCGGTCGACATGCCTGCGATCTGGCCTTACTTTGAGGGCGTCTGCTGGCCGTCGGACTCGGTCGCCGCGGGGTGGCTGACCGTTCCCTGAGCCTTGACGATCTTCGTCTGGCCCTGCGTCTGGCCCTGGGCCTGAATCCGGGGGTCGGTGTTGCTGGCGGTCTGCGGCAAGACCAGTTGCTCGCCCTGCGGCAGCGAGTACAGCGCGGCCACGGGGACCACCTGCTTGGGGGTGCTGGGACCGCTGTATCGCAGTTCCAGGCCGCTGCTGTGGCCGGCGTTGAAGTAAGCGACCTCGATGGGGTGCTTTCCGGCGCGGAGATTGATCTCTCCGCGTTTGGACCACATGCCGTGCTCGCCGTCGTTGTCGGCGACGAGTTTCGATCCGACGCTCAGGCGGCTGCCGTCGTCGCTGCGAAGGAAAAACGTGTACACCCCGTCGGCGGGGATATCCAGAAATCCGGTGAACCTGACAGCAAAATTACCGCCCTGGGCCATGTCCAGCGTCAAGCCGCTCGAGCGGCCGGTCTTCTTGGGCACGAGCTTGCCGAACTCCGGCACCATGCCGAACTTGCCCTCGTAATAGGCGAACTGCAGTCCCTGCACCAGGCCCGACAGCGCCACCGGCTGCAGAGGCGGGCGCTGGCTGGGCGGCGGGCACATGGGGCAGTAATACTTGCCCGTCAGCGCCTCGACCACTCCCTGCACGAGTTGCGGCGTCACCTTGGCGTACGGGCCGCTGGTGGAGCCCATCAGGTTCTTGCCGTAGAACTTGATCTTGTGATCGTAGTAATCCGGCAGGCCCATCATGTGCCCGACTTCATGGGCGGCGTCTTTGAACCGCTCGCTGCCGCCGCGGCGGCGCGGGTTCACCAAGGCACTGGACTGCGTCGACCATACCCCGTCGATCGACGCGCCGCCACGCGATGGACTGTGCGTCGTCTTGCCCATGTACGCGATCGCCACGCGCCCGTCCGGCGTATGCGGCAGGGTGGCCTCGCTCCCGTCATAGGGCTGAATCTCGATGCGGTGGTAGCCCTTGGGGAAAGGCTTGTCGCCCGCAACCGTCACCGTCTGCAGCGCGAAGACGACCTTGTGGCCGCACTCGCCGTAGGTCTGCCCGCCGTCGGGTCCGTTCCACGTGTCCAGGGTTTCCTTGTTCCATCGGGCGATCAGGGCGTCATTACCGCCTTTGTAGGCGATGTAGACGGTCACGACCATCTTGCCGTCTTTGATCTCGTAGGTGGTCCGGGCCGCAGCTGTGGAGCACAGCGCAGAGAAACCCGCCAGGACTGCCGCCGTCACGATCACCTGAGCATGCTTCATCATCAGAATCCCTTGCCTCCAGTGTGCCCGGCTCTGTTGTGAGTGCGTATGGCGGTATGATAACAATTTCTCGTACGCAAGGCTAAGGATTTTGCCTATCGCCGGACAGAGGATAATTAGGCAGGCATGAAAATCCCCGTGCGGGCGACTAGAATTGCTGTGTTGCCCCGCCGCCGGGATCGAGGGGACCATGACATACCTGGACAGGACCGACGCTGGTAAGAAACTCGCTCACGCCCTGGGAGATTACAGAGGCAAAGACGCGCTGGTGCTGGCCCTGCCGCGCGGGGGCGTCATTGTCGGCTATGAAGTCGCGCGAGAGCTCGAGGCCGATCTCGATGTCCTGATCGTGCGCAAACTCGGCTCGCCGTACAATCCCGAGTTCGGAATCGGGGCCATCGCCTCCGGCGGCGCGCGATATCTCGACGCCAAGGCCATCGCGGCCCTGCACGTCCCGCAGGCGTATATCGAGCGCGTCGAACAGCAGGAGCGGGCGGAGCTCGAACGCCGCAGCCGCACGTACCGCGGCGAACGGCCCCAGCCACAGATCGACGGGCGACTGGTCATCCTGGTCGACGACGGCATCGCCACCGGCGGAACCGCGCGGGCGGCCGTGCGGGCCCTGCGGCAGGCCAATCCGGCGCGGCTGGTGCTGGCCGTGCCCGTCGCCCCGCCAAGCACCGTGGCGGCGCTGGCCGGCGAGGTCGATGAAATCGTCTGCCCCGAAATGCCGCTGGGCTTCAGCGCCATCGGGCAGTGGTATCAGTATTTCGACCAAGTCAGCGACGAGGAAGTCATCGACCTGCTCGAACGCCACGCCCTGCAGCGTCAAAACAGCGGCCGCGAGTAGCTCCAGCAAAGAGGATCCGACCATGGTCCAGACAACTCAAGCCGATGCCACAGCCGTAACCGTCGTCGCCGACGGCGTCCAACTCGAAGCCAATCTCGTTGTGCCGCCGCAGGCACGGGGCGTGGTGGTCTTTGCCCACGGCAGCGGAAGCTCCCGCCGCAGCCCACGCAACATATTCGTGGCCGAACAGATCCAGCAGTCTCGCGTGGGCACGCTGCTGATGGACCTGCTGACGCCGCGCGAAGATGTCGAGGACCAGAAGAGCGGCGCCCTGCGATTCAACATCTCGCTGCTGACTGGCCGGCTCGCCGGGGCCATCAAATGGCTCCAGGGGCAAATCCGCACGCGAGATCTGCCCGTCGGGCTCTTCGGCGCCAGCACCGGCGCCGCAGCCGCCCTGGCGGCGGCCGCCGACATCCCCGCGGTTAAGGCGGTGGTCTCGCGCGGCGGTCGGCCGGACCTCGCCGGCGCCGCCCTGTCCAAGGTGCAGGCGGCAACGCTGCTGTTGGTCGGCGGCAACGACCTGACGGTGCTGGATCTCAACCGCCACGCGCTGCACCAGCTTCGCTGCACGAAGAAGCTCATCACCATTCCCGGCGCCACGCATCTGTTTGAAGAGCCCGGCACGCTCGAACAAGTGGCCCGCTACGCCGGGCAATGGTTCATGACGTATCTGAAGTCCTGACGAAGGTTCGCCCCAGGGGGGACAGCATGAATCAAAGCCTATTTGAACAGGCTCGCGAGCTGGCGGCCAAGATCGAGTACGTGATCGTGGCTACCGCCTCGGATCAAGGCCAGCCTCACATCGCCTCCGCAGCCGGATTGGCCTTTCGTGACGCCCAGGGCGTTGACCTCACCGAGTGGTTCTGCCCAGGGACGGTCCAGAACCTGACGGCGAACAAGCGCATCGCCTTGGTGATCTGGGACAGCGTCGCCGACGTGGGATTTCAACTCGTGGGGGAGGTGGAGAATATCGAGGCGTACGATGTCATGGACGGCTACGATCCCGCCGCCGAGCCGGTCCCGGCGATGCCGCAGGTGCAGCGCCGCGTGGCGGTACGGGTAAACGAAGTGCTGCGATTCGCACAGGGACCTCACAGCGACCTGACGGAATAGACAACGTGACCACAGAGGCACAGAGACAACTGAGGTAAGAAACAATAACAAGACAATGCGATATCATCTTTCTTTCCTGTTTCTTCTTCCTCATCCGACTCTGTGCCTCTGTGGTAAGTTTCTTCTCCGGTTTTTACAAAAATGATTCTGACAATTGGAATTTCCATTCGTTTGCCGATGAGGATACAATACCGATGTTGATTCGGGGCCGCCGACGCGCCCCCATGACCTTGCTGCCACGCGAGCGTAAGAGCCTACCGTGAGCATGCCTGACCAGGAGTAATGGACCGATGAAGATTTATGTGGGCAACCTCAGCTATGACACCACCCAGGAAAGCCTGGAAAGTCTTTTTGCCCAGCATGGCACCGTCGAAGACGTTTACATGCCCACCGACCGCGAGACCGGTAGGCCCCGCGGCTTCGCGTTTGTGACGATGACGGATTCCGGCCAAGCCAAGGCCGCCATCGAAGCAGTCAATGGCCAGGAACTGGACGGCCGACGCCTCAACGTCAATGAAGCTCGCCCCAAGGCCAACGGTGGTGGTGGCGGCGGTGGCGGCGGCGACCGTGGCGGACGCGGTGGCGATCGCGGCGGACGCGGACGCTATTAATCGTCAGTAGCCCCAGGCCCGCGGCCTGAGGCCGCAGCCTTAAAGAGGCTGCGCAAACGGCAGTACCTTGAAGTATTTCCCCCGGTCTGATCACCGGCAGGGATACGCTGTTAAAAAAATCGCCATGATCCCCCGATCATGGCGATTTTTATGCGCCAGTAGCACAGACATCTCCAGATACAGATACAGCCGGCGTCGCCAGGCCACCCCGCCCGCGTCTGTTGTCCGTATCGCGGACGTCTCGTCCGCGACATCCATCCATCCGCCCATCCCTCTTCCATCTTCTTCCCGCCCCGCCCTTGCACGATTATAATTCCTCACCATGAACACTCGCACTGGCCTACTGTCCGCGTTTGCCATCTTCTCTGCCCTCGCCTCAGCCGCCGCGGCACAAACCGCTCCCGCCGCGTCGGCGGCAAGTGACCGCGAATCCGCCGTCACGCACCACGTGTTGAAACTCAACGGCACGGAACTGCGATACACCGCCACAGCCGCCTTCATGGACCTGCGCGACGATACGGGCAAGCTGCAGGCCCGCATCTTCTATACCGCCTATACGCGCGACGGCCAGAACGCGGCCACGCGCCCGCTGACGTTCGCTTTCAACGGCGGGCCAGGCGCCGCGTCGCTATGGCTGCACCTGGGGGCGATGGGTCCCAAGCGCGTGCTGCTGGCCGACGAGGGCAAGGAACTGCCCAAGGACATCCGCCTGGTCGACAACGACCAGACCTGGCTGGGCTTCACCGACATGGTTTTCGTGGACCCGGTCGGCTCCGGCTACAGCCACACCGCCCCGGGCGTGCCGGCGGAGAAATATTTCGGCCTCGATGGCGACATGCAGAGCCTGGGCGAGTTCATCCGCCTGTTCGTCAGCACCAATGGGCGGTGGGCGTCGCCCAAGTATCTCGCCGGCGAAAGCTACGGCGCCACACGCTCGTGCCTGCTGGCCGCTCACCTGCACAACAAGCACGGTCTGGACCTGGCCGGGTTGGTGCTGCTGTCGTCGGCCTTGAACTTTGAGACGTTTTCCTTCGGCGACGACAACGACCTGCCCTATATGCTTTACGTCCCCACCTATGCCGCGACGGCGTGGTACCACAACCGCCTGGACGCGGACCTGCAAAAGAGCTTGCCCGCCACGCTGGCCGAGGCAGAGAAGTGGACACTGGATGTCTACGGACCGGCGCTGGCCCGCGGCAGCGCCCTGGGCAGCGACGAGCGAAAGAAAATCGTGCAGGGCCTCATGCGATATACCGCCCTGCCGCGCGAACTCATCGAGCGGGCAGACCTGCGCGTGCCGCCGTACGTATTCCGCAAACAACTCCTGCAAGACAAGGCCGCTTCTGCCGACGAGCCCGCGCCGCAGGCCAAGATCGTCGGACTCCTCGACGCCCGCGTCACGGGCTTTACGAACGAGCCGCTTGCCGCCCACGCCGATTACGACCCGGCCATGTTCGTCATCGCCGGACCCTTCACCGCCGCCGTACAGACCTACATGAATGACGAACTGGCCTTTCGCACCGGCCGCGAGTACGTCTTCCTTTCCCGCAAAGCCAACGGGTCGTGGAACTGGGGCTCGGCCGCCGGCGGGTACGTCAGCGCAACCGACGACCTGGCCCGTGCGATGACGCAGAACCCCAACCTCAAGGTCTTCGCCGCGATGGGCTACTTCGACATGACCACCGGCTACTTCGCCCAGGAATATGCCTTCCGCCACCTGTCGCTGCCGGGGCAACTGCGAAAGAACATCACGATGGCCTATTACTTCAGCGGCCACCAGATCTACAACCACACCCCCTCCCTCAAACAGTTCAAGAGCGGCGTACAGGCATTTATGACCACCCCGCCGGCCAAGTGAAATCAGATGTGCAGCAGCCCCGGCTGCCGCTTTTGGAGTTTCTCAGGCGGTGGCATGCCAGCCAGGATTTCAAACCGCCTTGGCCGCCCGGGCGAAGCGGCGGAGGATATCGGGGATGGTGAACCACTCCTTGCCGGTCATGTAGGTGCGGACACGATTGCGAAAGGGTTTGTACCAGTGCCCGGCGATGCCCTTGGCCCCGACGACGGCGCCAACGATGCTGCCGGCCGTGGCGGCCGTGCAGTCGTTATCCAGGCCGATGGCTACGGTGTTGCCCAGCACGGCCGTCACGTCCGTGCCGCCCAGCGCCAAGCCGAATATTGTGCAAGCGGCGTTGTTGACCGTGTGCACGGGCGACATGCCCGGGAACTTCTTGTCCACCAGGCGGCGGGCGTGGCGATAGTCCTTTATGCGCGGGGCCTGCTCCAACGCCCATCGCAGGGCCAGCGACAGGCGGCTGCGGCGCGGAATCTCAGTCAAGGCGATCCGGCAGGCTTCGAGCGGGTCGTCCACGGCGAAGGCCGCCGCGATGGCGGCCGCAAAGTACATCGCCCCATAGATACCGCCGCGGCGGTGGCTGATATACGCGTCCCGCCAGGCCAGTTCGGCCGCCTTTTCCGGTCGCCCGGGGGCGACGTAGCCCCAGGCGTCGCTACGGATGTCGGCCCCGATCCACTCAGCGTACGGATTGCCTACCTCGCCGCAGCGACGCCACGACATGCCCTTGCGCAGGTTCTCCATCGCAACGGCCTCGGCCGTGCAGGCCATCGGCAGATACGCCAGCCACGCCTTGCCGACGTCGGCGGTGGTAAACGTTGGGCCGTAATCCTCCAGGATCAGCAGGCCCAGCAGCGTATACGTCAGGTCGTCATCGACCGGAAGGTGCGTCATTTGCCCGCGGAGGTAGTCGCTGTTGCGGCTCATCCCGTATCGCGTGCCCCACGGAAAAGGCGTATAGGTCCAATAGTCTCGCGGCGGAAAGGCCATCCCACTGTGCAGAGCGAGGTTCTCCATATGCTCGACCGAACTGCCCTCGACAATAGCCCCGAGGGTGCATCCGGCCGCGCGGGCCAGAAACGCGCCCTTGAGCTTGTCGCTATAGAGGCGAGTATCGAGGCGCTCCCAAAGCCGGCGCGGACCCGGCGGCCGCAGACGCAATATGCCCGCCAGGTCGTTGGGCTCGTGGGCGAGCACATCCGCTGACGGCCGCTCCCGCTGGCACTGGCGCGTCGCCCTTTGCACTTGCCGCCGCAGCCGACGCAGGTCCATCGCCGCGCCCCCACCTTGATCACGACGCATCTGCATCCATTGGCCCAGTTCGTCAACTGCCCGCCGCAATGCCTGCAATTCGTCCATTGGCCGGTCCTTTCGCTCATGGCAAAGCAGCGGGATATCATACTTGCTGCCGCAGATGAACGGGTATCGCAAGCTGATTTTTGAAGCGGCGGGCAGAACCACGTTGTGCGCGGCACGGGCGCAACGGTATCTTCTTTGAGCCGACACATGCGGTCGACAGGAGCAAGCGACATGGTCAGCCGACGCAGATGGTTCGTCTTGGGCGCTCTTACAGTGCTGGTGCTGGAAGGGGCGGCCCCTATGGTGGCGCGGCCGTTCTCACCCCATGAGGACCCTGGCGGCGAACCGATGGCCGGGGCGGTTCCAAAGGCCTCTGAGCAGCCCGCTGCCCCGGCGGCCGATGCGGAACCAGCGCGTCTGGATCTTGCACCGGATTCTTCGCCGGACTCGCGGCCGGCCACGGCGTCATCGGCCGTGGCAGCATCGCAACTGGCAGGCGCGCCGGCTGCGGCGACGACACAGCCCGTTGCCGTCAAGCCCGCCCAGTACAAATACCCGCCGCGTCTGGCCGCGAAGAGCGATGATTTCAACGTCGTGTGGGAGAGCGGCCACCATGGGCTGGAACTGGATTTTGCAGGCAGCACTCTGCAGTATCCCCGCGATGTCGTCGCCGGCCCCTACCCCGCGCCGGGCAGCCCGCCGGAGGTGCGAGTCAGCAAGAAGTGGCCGGTGGCGACGATGATGGCCCGCTGGTCGATCCCGGTGGACCTGTACCCGGCCAAGTACCGCCCCCACGCGCTGGACATCGTCATGCTGCGCGTGTGCGACCTGGAGAACTACAACCACGCCTACCCCGCCGTCGTGCGCTCGGTGACTCTGGACGCCAAGCCGGAGTTTCTCACGCCGGCCTGGACGCCGCTGATCGAGGGCTTCGCCCAGCGCATGTGCGGGCGGACCATCGGCTACACGATCCACGGCATCAGCACGCTGGGCGACTACGACATCAAGACCACGATGGCCGCCGGGGCCTCGGCCGACGGCGACACGATCTTCTATTACGACAACCCCAAAAGCATCACCAAGCACCTGCGCACGCGGCAGGTGGTTTTCGCGGCCCACCGCAAGGGCGACCGCATCTACCTCGACCTCAAGGGCATCTACGTCTGCTCCGACACGCTGTTCAAGGGCATCATCATCGACCGCGTAGCCAACAACACCCGCTATCTGGCCGACCGCCTCTGCCACTATATGGGCGACGAGGCCGCCCGCGACGTCGGGCCATTCCTGCAGTCCATCTATAAGCGGCGCGGCGACAACCCGCCCGCACCGTGACCCTACAATACCAACGTGTGACTGAATCGGCGGACTTGCCCTTGTGGAGACATGAAACTCGGAATAGTTGGCGTTACGGTGCCTTAGCGGTGCATTTACGGTGCATTTTGAGGGGGCTGGAGAATCGCTTAGAACACAGGGACATGTGGTGCGAGATGCACCATCGCTGGTGGATCCGAGCACGCCCCCGCGCAGAAAAAACCCCGGCACTGCAATGCCCGGGCTTTTGGCGAGAACTCCACGTCGAGACTTCCGCGCCGCCGAGGGCATGACTCCCACCCTCTACCGCCAACGCTTCTCAATCGGCGGCGTTTGAATTGGGAACCGGAAACAATCCGCAATCCACAATGTTTCGCTAGATCCCCAAGATCGACTTGGCGGTGGTGAAGTAGAGTCAGCAGGCCGGTGATGCCCAGCGCCAGCGCCTGCACGACCACCGTGGCCGACTGGCTGCCCGTGTTGCCGCCGGTGTGGGCCACCATCGGCATGTACAGCGCCAGGATGAGCAGGTTCATCAGCGTCGCTTCGTAGCCATGGGAAGTGACCCACGCCAGCATCTTGAGGTACTCGCCGGCGGGCGTGGAGGCCGAAACTTTTCGATGTCTTCCTGCTGGCTCCTGGCGCAGAATGTCCATCGCGTCGTCGTGGGTGACGATGCCCTGCAGCGCGTTGTCGTCGCTGACGACACATCCGCGCAGAGTTGTGCGTGGCACCCTTCCGGCCTCGGAGGATACAATACCCCGAAACTTTCAAAAGGACTTGCCATGGTCCACAAAGTCTGGGATCTCCTCAAGGAAAGCGTCGGCCGATATTTCATCGTATCGGGTCCGCGGCTGGCGGCGGCCACCGCGTTCTACGCCATGCTCTCGCTGGCGCCGCTGCTGGTCGCCGCCGTCGCCGGGGCCGCCGTCATCTTCGGTCCCGCGGCTGCGCGCGGAGAACTGACCAGCCAGATGCGCCAGCACATCGGGCCCGAGGCCGCTACCCTGGTCCAGGACGTCCTCCAAAATTCCCGGGAAACCGGCGGCGGTCCGCTGGCGGTCGTGCTGGGCGTGTCGCTGCTGTTGGTGGCCGCCAGCGGCATCTTTCGCGAGATGCAGTCGGCGATGGACGTGATCTGGGCAGTGGAAACGCGCCCGCGAAAAGCGTTGCTGAGCTTCATCCTCAAGCGTCTGATGAGCTTTCTGATGGTGCTGGTCCTGGGCGCGTTGGTGGTGGCGTCGATGGCTTCGACCTCGCTGCTCCAGGCGCTCAAGGCGCTGCTGCCGGCGTCGTCCTCGCCGTGGGCGTACGCGATGTGGAAGGTCCTGGGCTACGCGGTGCAGTTGCTGCTGCTGACGATGCTGGTGACGCTGACGTTCAAAGTGCTTCCCGACGCCCGCGTGGCCTGGCGCGACGCCGCGTTTGGGGCCTTCATCACGGCCACGCTGATCGTGATCGGCAACTTCGGCATCGCCCTGTACCTCAGCCGCGCGACCACGGTGAGCGCATACGGCGCGGCCGGGTCGCTGTCGGTCATGCTGCTGTGGATCTACTACACGACGATGATCTTTTACTTCGGCGCCGAACTCACCCGCGTCTACGCCCGCCAGGCCGGGCGCGAGATCGTCCCCCTGAAACACGCCGTAAAGATCGAGACGAAAGCCCAGCGGGATTCGTAGCGCCTACGCTTCAACCATCGCCTTCACGCGGCGATCGATCTCTTCGGGCCCCTTTCGTGCGATGCCGCGGCGCGATAACATTCTCCCGGGTTAAAGGAGCAGCCATGAATCTGGCAAAGACAGCCGCAGCCGCGACGGTATCTGCCGCCATTGTGCTGGGCACATTCGCCTTCTTCAGCCCTTCCATCGCCCAAGAGAAGGTTCCGCCTCGCGCGTCTGCCAGCGGCCCCGCCGCGGCGCGCCAGGGGTGGCAGTTGGTCTGGGCCGATGAGTTCGACCACGAGGGCCTGCCGGACCCGGCGAAGTGGACGTACGAGGTGGGCTTCATCCGAAACCAGGAGAAGCAATTCTACACGAAGGCGCGCAAAGAGAACGCCCGCGTCGCCGGCGGCGTGCTGATCATCGAAGGACGCAAGGAGCCTTACGCCATCCCGGCCTCCGACGCCCCGACGCGGCAAACGCAGCGCAAGACGGCCGCCTACACCGCCGCCAGCATCACCACGCAGGGCAAGGCCTCGTGGACCTACGGGCGCATCGAGGTGCGGGCCAAACTGCCCCAAGGCAAAGGCGTGTGGCCGGCAATCTGGACGCTGGGGACATCCATCCCGAAGATCGGCTGGCCGAGATGCGGCGAGATCGACATCATGGAGTTCGTCGGCCACACGCCGGACAAGATCCACGGCACCGTCCACTGGGCTGGCCCCGATGGCAAACATAAGTCCCAAGGTCACAGCCTCAAGGCCGGCAAGCCCTGGGAAGATTTCCACGTCTACGCCATCGAGTGGACTGCCGAGAAGATCGACTTCTACTTCGACGAGACGAAGTACTTCACCTATAAAGTCTCCCAGGCCGACCTGGCAACCGGCAACGCCTTCCGCAAGGACCACTACCTGATCCTGAACCTGGCCCTGGGCGGCTCCTGGGGCGGCGCAATCGACGATGCTATCTTTCCCCAGCGATTCGAGATCGACTACGTGCGGGTGTATCGACCGGTTGAGAGCACCTTGGACAGCGTCAGGGCCAGAATCTGCTTAGCCGCAACGCGCGAGGCACTTCGTCTGGAGATCGAACACGCTGATCGGGAGATCGCGAACTACAAGAAGGCTGCTTCGCAACCGGCAAATCAGAAAGAGGTCCCCAGCTTGCAGCGATTGATCGAAAGGGAACAGGAGAGGCTTGCGAAGCTTCAAAGCCAGGTTGATCTTTATGCGAAGATGACGCCGGACCAGTACGTTCTTCCCAAGCCGGTGATCCTGGAAGTCAGGCAGGGCGACCGACCGGGCAATATCGGCCCCGTGAGCCCACAATGGGAGCGGTGGGATCTGAGCCAGGGCCTTTCTGTTCATCGCCCGATCACGAGTGAGCATTCGTGGCTCATTTACCATGCTGGCATGAGCAGGAGCGGACCGTTCTACAGGGCAATCGCTTCAGCCACGCCTATCCCGCAGGTCAAACGCTTGCGGTTAGCTGCATATCCCCTGTTGCGGAGCGCGTATCCATTTCCCGAATACTATGCCTACATTGAGAAATTGGATCAGGATTAACAATCTCGCCCGCACACCGCATGGGCGGCGCATCCTGTCAAGCTCGCTCGCGTTCGATCTGAGTCATGCGACTGGGGTCCGACGAGCCCTTGGGCTTCGCATCAGCGTCCGATCTTGGCCCCGACGCGGGGCATCGAGTCCAGGGCTTTTCGCAGGCGGGTGCGCGCGGCGGCTGACTCGCTTGAGGCGTCGCCGGACACTGCTGGCGACTTCTCATGCACATCTGCGCTGAGATCGAACAGCCGCCCATCGTCGTAGAGCTTCCAGCGGCGGTCGAAGGCGAATCGCACGCCCGGCGCCGACGGGCCCGACGGCCGCGGGTTGTAGTAGCAGAACAGCCACTCGTGCGGGTTGCCTTTTCGCCCCTGAAGCTGCGGCAGGAAGCTGCGCCCGTCGAGGGTCACGCCGGCGGGAACCGCGGCCCCGCAGGCCTCGGCCAGCGTCGGCAGCACGTCGGTGAAGTCGACCAGGTCGTCGCAAGTCCCACCGGCCTTGATCGTAGCGGGCCAGTTGGCCAGCAGCGGCACGCGCATGCCCGCCTCGGTCGTGCTGCCTTTGCCGCCGCGGATGGTGCGGCCGTTCAACTCGGAGTTGATGGCCCGTCCGGTGCCGTTGTCGCCGGTGAAGAGAATCAGCGTGTTCTCGCGCAGGTGCAGCTTGTCCAGGTGCGCCACAAGGCGGCCGACGACGGCGTCCATGTACGCGACCATGTCCTGAAAGTTCTTCTGCTTGTTGGCGCCGGTGCGGCGGGCGCTGTGAGGCGTCGGCTCGAACGGGTCGTGCGTCAGGACCATCGGGTAGTACGCGAAGAACGGTTCATCCTTGTGGGCGGTCATGAACCGGCACAGGAACTCGCAGAAGACATCCGGCCCATACGTGTCGGCCGCGTGCTCGACGGTCTTGCCGTTGGTGCAGATCAGCGGGCTCCAGTAGCGGCTGCCGAGGCGGTCGAGCTGCCAGAGGCAGTATTCGTCGAAGCCCGCCTGTGTCGGGTGCGTGCCCTTGCCGGCCGCGTAGAGCTGCCACTTGCCGGCCACCGCCGTCTTGTAGCCGGCGCTCTTGAGCATCTGGGCGAACGTGAACTCGCCCTTGTTGAGTCGGCCGAACTGCGAGTAGTTGCGGACATTGCTCTGCCCGGTCATGATCTGCACGCGGCTGGGCGTGCATAGCGGCTGGGCGTAGCAGTGTCCGAACCGCAGCCCGCCGGCGGCCAGGGCATCCAGACGGGGCGTCTGGTACTGCTTGGAGCCATACGCCCCGAGACATTCGTAGCCCAGGTCGTCGGCCATGATCAGCAGGACATTAGGGCGTTTGGCAAATGCGGCCGCCTGGGCGTTAAGCACGCCCGGCAGCGCCGCCGCCGCGGCCCCGCCAGCCAGCAAAGTCAGAAGCTCGCGCCGTGTAATGTCAGGCATGTGCGTCGATGCTCCTTGGAAGTCCATTATCATGCGGCTGCAGGGAACCTGTCACGGCAATTTCCGGGAGTGAGTAATGCCTCAGTTACGGGGGATACGCGTGTCGTCCCTTAGCTGAGGCATTACGGAGCTGACGACCTGGCGCCTGCTGATGTAAATGCCTTCCCGTCTGACCGATCAGTGGTATAATGAATTTATGCATCCGGCTGTTCCGGGGGCGAATTGGATTCGACCGGACGAGTCTGGGTGTCGGTGGCGTGCCGAGGTTCTCAGGAGGCCTCGTTAAACCCCTGGGACTATGTTACTTGCCAAGCCTCAACTGGCAATGGCAGCTTAATTAAGCTGCCCGCTCTGGGTCTCGCGCCCGCGAGAGTCTCAGGGTGAAAACTAGCGGGCTTACCAAACGAGAGTGGTCTGGTTACTCGCGAGGGACATAAGGCCAGGCTGGCTGTCGGACGACCGTGTCGATTCGGGCCCCGGCAGCGACATTAAACAACCGACTACGCACGTAGAGGCCGCCATCAAGCCGTCACGGGACGCGGGTTCGATCCCCGCCGCCTCCATGAAAAGAGCTACCGAAAGGTGGCTCTTTTCATAGAGCAGGAGAGCGGTAGATAGGAGAGCAGTTGAAACAGCAAAGACGCTCGTCACAACCTTTACCACACCAAGAGCTCTCCTGCGGTCTCCTGTCTCCTGCTCTACTCTCTGGAGAGGCCATGCCACCCAGTAATCCGGATAGGCTCTTAGAAACTATCTCAGAACCTTCGTGGCACGGGCGTCTCGCCCGTGAGTAACATGGCCGTCTCGGCCATGTCCCGGCAATTTGCACGGGCGGGACGCCCGTGCTACTCATGGGCAAGATGCCCATGCTACTTCTGAGATAGTTACTTAGGGCCGTGACGGAACTGGACCGGGCCTCACTTCGCCACTGCAGAGATGATGCGATTGGCATCCTTCTCGGACGGCGACTCCGACAGTCATCGCGCGGGACGTTCATATGTGACCGTCAGCACCCCCTGCGCGATCACGTGGCCGAACATTTCTTTTTGGACCTGCTCCTTGTAGAGACCCGGCTGCAGGCCCAGGCGGCGGTTCAGCGCGAAGACGCGGAACTGGTATCGCTCCGGGCCGCCGCCTACCGAGGGGAGCGGGCCGCTGTAGCCGAGGCGGTCGAAGCTGTTGCGGCCTTGCATGGCGCCGCGGACGTTGCCGGGGCGCGGGGAGGCGGCCACCTTCTCGGGCAGGGCTTTCAGTTCGGGCTTGATCCCGTACACCAGCCAGTGCGAGAGGTTGCCGGCTGGGCTGTCGGGGGCTTCCAACATCACCACCAGCTCGTGCGTGCCCTCAGGCAGGCCGCTCCACGACAGCGGCGGCGAGACGTTGCCGCCGGCGAACGAGTGCCGCCGGTCCATCAGCTGGCCCTCGCCGAGTGCATCGCTGGCCAGCATCAGGGACATCCGCGCGGGAGCGGGAGCGGTGGTTGTGGCCGGCCGCGTCAGCGGCGCCTGGCGGAGCGGCGCCAGCACAGGCTGCTGGACGCCTGGCTGTTGAACGCCCGGCTGCGGGACGCCCGGGGCCTGGCGGCCCGGCGGCGTCATCTGTGCGAGCGTAAGTGCTCCCCCGGCCACGACGAGACATGCGGCCGCCATTGCCACTTTCGCTGATGGCTTCATTTCGGGTCCCCCCTGTTGAGGCAATTATAGTTGCCTCTCCGACGCGCCATCGGGCGCTCGCTCAGACTTTCTTGAGTGGCGCGGATGTTCGCTGCACGGCGCGGTCCACAGGCGCGGCGCGCCTGCCATCGCGATGCCGCCATGTCCCGCCGCGCGGCGAGGGCCGTTGTTTGCCCGCATGCGGCGCGGCCGCCGGCGCGTACGCCGTGTCGCGCCAAACGAGCCTGGCGCCGGGGCGGTGCATGAGCATCGTCCGCACCAGCATGCCCGCGACGATGATGCAACTGAGCGGGTACAGCAGCCCGTAATACCACGGCCAGCCGCCCAGGCGGTAGAAGCGGCAGACCATGACGGCCTCGGCGAGCGATCCGGCGGCGGCGATCATCGCCAGCGTCCGCCACGCCTGGCCGGCATCGGGCCGGATGGCGCAGACGCCCAGGCCGGCCGCGGCCAGCACGTAGCACGTCAACCCCACGCCCACCAGGCCCGCCAGCGCCACGCCCAGGTGCCCCACGCCGCTGAAGACGCCGAAGAAGATCCGGTTCCAGCCGCGCAGGATCTGCTCCAGCGTCGAATACATCCGCACGCCGACCAGGCCCTGCGAGGGCGTCACGGTCAGGCGCAGACCCAGGCCCTTGATGCGCCGGGCCATGTCCATGTCGTCGATCAGGCTGGCCTTGAACGCCTCGTGCGTGCCGATGGCGTCGTAGGCGCTGCGGCGGATGAGCATGAACGCCCCATGTGCGGCCACCACGTCCGAGCGCGGGTTGTTGGCGCGGTGCGGGGGAAAGTGGAACATCAGCAGGGCCGCGCAGATCGGCTGGATCAACCGCTCCCAGAACGTGAGCATCTCGAGGTCCGGCATGAGGGTCAGCAGGTCGCTGCCGTCCTGCCGGGCGTGGGCCATCGCCAGCGTCAGGGCCTGGCGGCATCGCAGGCGGCAGTCGGCGTCGGTCATCAGGATCCACTGCCCGCTCGATGCGGCGATGCCTTTCTGCATCGCATGGTTCTTGCCGCCCCAGCCCGCCGGCAGGGCGTCGATGTGGATGACCTTCAGCCGCCTTTCGCGGGCAGCCAGGGTGTCGGCGATTGCGCCGGTGCGGTCGGCGCTGCGGTCGTTGACAATGATCATCTCGATGTCGCCGTAGTCCTGGGCGAAGATCGAGCGGACGCAGTCGGCGATGGTGGCCTCTTCGTCCTTGGCGGCTACCACGACCGACACCCGCGGCGCGTCGGTCAGCGGCGGGCCCTGCCACTGCGGGGTGAGGCGGAAGATCCGCCGCCACAGCGGCACGACGGCGATGTTGCGGACGATCCAGATCAGCGAGCCCAGGCTCGCCAGAGCGATCAGCCAGTTTGCCAGCGAATCCATAGCCCCCCTCCGGCGAACCCGCCCCTCGGCGGCGGCCCGCGACCGGTTCATCTCCTGGCGTGGAAACAACGCAGAACTATATCGCCCGTCAAGGCCGTGCATCGGCCAAATCCGGCAGGTATCAGACATAGAATAAACCATGCTCATACACAGGAGACCTCCGATGAGAGCGATCACCAAGTGGCTGCCGACCGGGGTGCTGATAGCCGTCGTCGCGTACGTGGCAATCGACGGCCCTCGTATTGCGGGGCAAATCGCCCATGCCGTCTCCAAAGGCGAGAACCAGGCCCAGCGCGAGCGATTGAGCGTCCTGGCCAAAGGGGACACCTTGTCGCCGCTGTTCGTCCAGGTGGCCCAGGTGCTCCAGCCGGCCGTCGTCGAGGTCCGCGTGACCAAGAAGGTCACGACGAAGCAGATGCCGGACGTCGACCAGTTCTTTCAGCACTTCTTCGGCGGCGAAGGTCCTTTCGCCACGCCCCAGGCGCCCGGCCGCGGGGCCAAGCCCAAGCCTCGCGAATATATCGAGCGCGGGTTGGGCAGCGGCGTCGTGGTCGACGCCAAGAACGGGTACATCCTCACCAATTATCACGTCGTCAGCGGCGCCGACGAGACGCAGGTCGTCCTGCCCGACGGGCGAAGGCTCAAAGTCGAATGGGCCCGCACCGACCCCATGACCGACCTGGCCGTTGTGAAAGTGAACTCCGAGGGTCTCATTGACGCCCCGCTGGGCAACAGCGACGCGGCGCTCGTCGGCGACTGGGTGCTGGCCATCGGCGCCCCCGAGGGGCTTGATCAGACGGTGACGGCCGGGATCATCTCCGCCAAGGGGCGCGTGACCGACGATCACAAGACGTACCAGAGCTTCATCCAGACCGACGCGGCCATCAACCACGGCAACAGCGGCGGTCCGCTGGTCAACATGAACGGGGAGGTCATCGGCATCAACACGGCCATCGTCTCCGAGAGCGGCGGTAACGAAGGCATCGGCTTCGCCATTCCCTCCAACATGGTCAAGAGCGTCATGCACCAGCTTATCGAGAAGGGCAAAGTGACGCGAGGCTACCTCGGAGTAGCTATCCAGACTGTGGACGAGAAGCTGGCCAAGAGCTTCAATCTGCCCGGCACCAATGGGGCGCTGGTCGCCTCCGTGACGCCCGAGAGCCCGGCGGCCAAGGCGGGTCTCAAGCCCGGCGACTTTATCGTCGCCGTGGCGGGCAAGGCGGTGAAAGACCCCAACCAGTTGCGCAACCTGGTAGCCGGGCTGGACGTCGGCAAGGGCGTCCCAGTTGATTTCTATCGCGACGGCAAGAAGACCAGCGCGAACGTCACCATCGAGAGCCAGCCGGCAAACCTGTTCGCCGCCGGCGCCATGCCGGAGAGCAGCCAGGCTACCGCCGGCAAGTTCGGGATCCAGGTCCAGACCATGACCGGCGATCTGGCCCAGAAGTATGGCTACAAGACCGCCCCCAAGGGCGTGGTGATCACGCACGTCGCGCCGGGTTCTCCCGCCGACGACCAGGGCCTCAAGGAAGGAATGGTCATCACGCAGGTGCAGGACAAGGACGTCGACACGGCCGAGCAGTTTGAGAAGGCGGTCTCAGCCCCTGCGGCGGCCGGAGGCATCCGCGTCCGAGTGAGCGATTCCTCCGGCGGAGCAAGGTTCGTGTTCTTGTCGCCGTCACGGTAAGATGGCGAGATCATAATCCTTGCGGGAATCTGCCGATGGACAATCACACTCGCATCGACGCGACAACCTACAGTCTCCTGCCCATGGACATCGAGGGGGTCGCCCTGCTGGGCGAACTCGCACTGGACATGCGATGGTCGTGGAACCATGCCGCCGACGAGCTTTGGCGGCGGCTTGACCCGAACCTGTGGGATTCGACGCACAATGCCTGGGTCGTTCTGCAAACGGTCTCGCGGGAGCGTATATCCAAAGCCCTGGCCGACAGCGGTTTCACAGCGCGGATGAACGAGCTGGTAGAGGACAAGCGCCGCGCCTCCGCGTCGCCGGCATGGTTCCAGCGGGACCATGCCGACTCGCCCCTGAGTTGCGTCGCCTATTTCAGCATGGAGTTCATGCTCAGCGAGGCCCTGCCGATCTACTCCGGCGGGCTGGGCAACGTGGCCGGCGACCAACTCAAGGCCGCCAGCGACCTGGGCGTGCCGGTCGTCGGCGTGGGACTGCTGTACCAGCAAGGCTACTTCCGTCAGGTGATCGACCGGGACGGCCGCCAGCAGGAGTTCTATCCCTACAACGACCCGGTGCAACTGCCGGTGACGCCCCTGCGCGACGCCAAGGGCGAGTGGCTGCGGCTTGAGATCGCCCTGCCGGGTTATTCGGTCTGGCTTCGCTGCTGGCAGGTGCAGGTGGGTAGGACGCGGCTTTATCTGCTGGACTCCAACGACGCGGCAAACTTCCCGGCGCATCGGGGCATCACCAGCGAACTCTACGGCGGATGGCATGACCTGCGCATCAAACAGGAGATGCTGCTGGGCATCGGCGGCTGGCGGTTGCTGCGAACGCTGGGGCTCGACGCGGAGGTCTGCCACCTCAACGAAGGGCATGCGGCCTTTGCAGTGCTGGAGCGGGCGCGGACGTTCATGGAGGAAAGCGGCCAGCCCTTCGATGTCGCGTTAGAGGTCACGCGAGCGGGCAACTTGTTCACGACACACACCGCCGTGCCGGCCGGATTCGACGTCTTTTCGCCGGCGCTGGTCGAGCAATACCTCGGCGCGTATGCCCGCAACAAGCTCGGGATCTCCAGCGGCGATCTACTGGCCCTGGGGCGTCGGGACCGCAGCGAT
The DNA here is from genome assembly GCA_021371965.1 of Planctomycetaceae bacterium. The sequence continues at coordinate 8,444 of JAJFVE010000106.1, read as the reverse complement.
CCCTCCGAGCCGTTCAACATGGCGTACCTGGCCATCCGCGGCAGCGGGGCCGTCAACGGTGTCAGCCGCCTGCACGGCGAGGTGAGCCGTCGGCTGTTCGCTCCGCTGTTCCCGCGCTGGCCGATCGATGAGGTGCCCGTCGGGCACGTCACCAACGGAATCCACACTCCCAGTTGGGATTCGGCCCAGGCGGATGATCTCTGGACAGACGCCTGCGGCAAGGACCGCTGGCTGGGGGCGATGGAACGCATGGATGAAAACTTCCGCCGATTGCCCGCCTCCAGACTTTGGCAGGTCCGCTCCGACGCGCGGCGGTCACTCATCGAGTACGTCCGCCAGCGCCTGTCGATGCAGTTGGCAGCCTCGGGACAGTCGCCCGAGGCGGTAGAGGCGGCCAAGAGCCTCTTCGACCCCGACGCGCTGACGCTGGGATTCGCCCGGCGTTTCGCGGCTTACAAGCGACCCAACCTGCTCCTGCATGATCCCGAGCGGCTGCTGCGCCTGCTGACCAACCCCCAGCGTCCGGTGCAACTGATCCTGGCGGGCAAGGCGCACCCCGGCGACCCGACAGGCCAGGCGATGATCCAGCAGTGGATGAACTTTATCAGGCGGCCCGAGGCCAGGCGGCATGTGACCTTCCTCGGCGACTACGACATGCTCTTGACCGAGCGGCTGGTGCAGGGCATCGACGTATGGCTCAACACGCCACGGCGGCCTTGGGAAGCCAGCGGCACCAGCGGCATGAAGGTCCTGGTCAACGGAGGGCTCAACCTTTCGGAACTCGACGGCTGGTGGGCGGAAGCCTACACGCCCGAGGTGGGTTGGGCCCTGGGCGACGGACGCGAGCACGACGACGATCCGGCATGGGACGCCGCCGAGGCCGAATCGCTCTATGAAATCCTCGAACGCCAAGTCGTTCCCGAATTCTACACCCGCGACACCAAGGGCATCCCGAACGCCTGGGTAAACAAAATGCGTGAAAGCATGGCTCGCCTTACCCGGGAGTTTTCCGCAAACCGCGTGGTGCGGCAATATACGCAGCAGCACTATCTGCCGGCCGCGGAGCACTATCGAAAACGCGCGGCCGACAAAGGGACTTTGGGACGCAACATCGCCGACTGGCGCAAAGATTTCGCCCGCAAGGCGCAGAGCGTGCACTTCGGGCAGGTGCGGGTCTCGGCTAACAGTCACAGCCTGCGATTTGAGGCCGAGGTCTACCTCAACGACATGGACGCCAAGGCGGTTTGCGTGGAACTCTATGCCGACGGCCGCGACGGCGAGCCCGCTTCCCGCCAGGAAATGACGATGGCCAGCGAGCCCACAGGCTCCGGAGCCCACCTTTACGAAGCCTCGGTTTCCCTCGGCCGCCCTGCTCAGGATTTCACCGCCAGGGTCGTCGCCCGTCACCAAGACCTCTCCATTCCCTTAGAAGCCGACTGGATCGTCTGGCAGCACTGACCGAGGCACGGCCTGGAACCGCCAGTCTTTTCGTTTGCATTCTTGCACTCAATGGGGATAATTCGCCCGCCGGAGTGCCTGGAGGCTCAGGGCACAACACCGTTGCTGGTGTTCTTCCGTCTGTGATCGACCTTACGATGCCCCGGCCCACCGGTTGGAGAATCCACTGCGGTGCGCTGGGGAGAGGAACGCGCACATGCTTCATGAACCTGCGGCCCCGGTCGGACGAGATGCGGCGGCGCCGTTCAAGGCGCGGCTGGGAATCTGGATGTTCCTCTTCTATTGCCTGTTCTACGCCGGCTTCGTGGTGATCAATCTCTACCAGCCCAAGTGGATGGCAACCGAGGTGCTGGCGGGGATGAACCTGGCGACGGTCTACGGATTCGCCCTCATCGCCGGCGCACTGGTCCAGGCGGTCATCTATGACCTCCTCTGCCGCAGGCGCGAGCACGCCCTTGCCGACCGGGGAGGAAACGCGTAATGGCTATCACGATTTTTATCGTCTTTGTCCTGTTCGTGCTGGGCCTGTCGTTCTACCTGGGCAATCGCACCAAGTCGGCCCAGGGCTATTACGCCGCCGGCGGGCAGATCCACTGGGGCGTCAACGGCGTGGCCTTTGCCGGCGACTACCTCTCGGCCGCGTCCTTCCTGGGCATCTGCGGCATGATCGCCACGCAGGGCTACGATGGTTTCCTGTACTCGATCGGGTATCTGGCCGGATGGATCGTGGCGCTGTTCATCGTCGCCGAGCCCATGAAACGCCTGGGCAAGTACACCTTCACCGATGCGATCGATTCAAAGTTCAACTCTCGAGGCATCAAGTTGGCCGCGGCGATCAGCACGCTGATCGTGTCGGTGTGCTACCTGATCCCGCAGATGGTGGGCGCCGGCGTGCTCGTCGAACCGCTGCTGGGCCTGCCCCACTACTGGGGCGTCATCATGGTCGGGGCGATCGTGATCACGATCGTGGCCACGGCCGGCATGGCCTCGACGACCTACGTGCAGTTTATCAAGGGCGGGCTGCTGATCGTCTTCTCGCTGGTGCTGGTGATCGCCATCTGCTATCGCGGCATGACGACCACGCCCGACCAGGGCGGGCGCGAGACGTTCCACCCATTGACCAAGCTCCAGGCCGCCGAAGCCGCCGGCAAGATCACGCTGGCCGACGCGGGATACCAGGTGGCGGAAGTGCAGGAGGTCAAGGCGGCCAAGTCGCGGTTTGCTCGGCTGACGAAGGACGGCGCGGAATCGTGGTGGCTGGTCAAGCCCGCCGCCGGCGCGGGCTTGGTGCTGGAGGAGACCCAGTCGGTCGTAACGAACAAGCGGGGGGACACGTTCGTCAACGGCGTCAAAGGCGGGCAGTTGCGTCCGGTGGGCAATGTCGAGCAGATCGCCGCGGGCAAAGCCGGCAAGGGCGAAAGCGTCGGACCGTTCGAGTTCCTGGCGACCATGAGCGACAAAGACACGCTGGTGCGGCGATGGAAGGACACGGCCCTGACCGACCGCGACGGCTCGACGGTGAAGATCTATTATTCGACCGTCACCGCGGGCAATGACCTGATGCGTCCGGGGCAGAAGTTCAAGGTCCAGGGCACGGGGCTTGAGAAGCTGGACTTCGTTTCGCTGATGCTGGCATTGTTCCTGGGCACAGCCGCCCTGCCGCACATTCTGATCCGCTACTACACGGTTCCCAACCCCGCCAGCGCCCGCAAGAGCACGATCGTCGCCATCGCGGCCATCGGGTTCTTCTACATCCTGACGCTCTACATGGGCCTGGGCGCCACGCTCAACGGCGTGCTCAACCCTGCCGACAGCAACATGGCCGCGCCGCTGCTGGCCAAGTCGTTCGGCAGCTTTCTGTTCGCGGTGATTTCGGCCATCGCCTTCGCCACCGTTCTGGGCACCGTCAGCGGGCTGATCGTGGCGGCCTCCGGCGCCGTCGCCCACGACCTGATGGACCGCTTCATGAACCTCGGGATGGACGACCGCCTGAAGATCAAGGCCGGCAAGATCTCGGCCTTCGTGATCGGCGGCATCGCCATCGTGCTGGGCATCCTCTTCAAAGGCATGAACGTGACGTTCCTGGTGGGCTTGGCGTTCGCCGTGGCCGCCAGCGCGAACCTGCCGGCGATCCTGATGCTGCTGTTCTGGAAGCGGACGACGGCCAAGGGTGTCACGGCCAGCATCTTCATGGGCATCGTCTCGTCGCTGGTGCTGATCGCGTTGTCGCCGGACATGTTCAAGCAGTATGGACTGGACCCGACGACGGCCCCGATCCCGTTCAGCAACCCGGGCATCTTCTCGATTCCGCTGAGCTTCGTGACGCTCGTGGTGGTCTCGCTGATGACGACCAGACCGGTCGGCGAAGTTGCCGCGCCCCCGCAGGCACTGCGCCGGTGACCGCACCGCTGCGATAGCGGGCAGTCCCGGGGTGGCAAGGCGACCCCACGTTCTTCGCGGCGTCGCCATAGGGGCGTATCAGGCCGACAGGCGCCTCGCCGAGCGTGTCGCCATGCCACCCGTGGTGCTGTATAATGCCGCCATGCCCACCAAGCGCGTCGATCTGCACTGTCACAGTTCGTTCAGCGACGGACAGCTTGCGCCGGAGGAGTTGGCCGCTCGCCTGGCGGCCGCCGGCGTCGCCTTCGCGGCGCTGACCGATCATGACGACGTGGCGGGTTTGTCGCAGTTCCGCGCCGCCGCTTCGCGGCGGGGCATCGGGTGCATCGGCGGTCTTGAACTCACCGTGCAATGCGACGGCCGCGAAGCCCACCTGCTGGCGTACGGATTCGACGCGACCAACGCCGAACTGCTGGCGACGATCCGGTCGCTGCAGCAGACCCGCAAGAACGCGCCCCACCTCAGCGACGGCGTCGACGGCATTTCCCAGTCGCTGCGGCTTCAGCGTCTCAAGAGCGCCACCGAAGCCGCCGGCCCCAGCGCCGCTCCGGAGGGGCGGCTCGATATCGCCGACGCCATCGCCCTGATTCACCGCTGCGCAGGCAAGGCCTTCCTCGCCCATCCCCTGCTGCTAGAGAACGGCCTCGCCCGCCTGGAGGAGTTGCTGGGCGCCCTCAAGAAACGTGGTCTTGACGGCGTCGAGGCGATCTATGCCTCGTTCTCCCCCGCCGACCGCCAGGCCCTTGTCGAGATGGCGGCGCGCCTGGGCCTGCTGATCTGCGGCGGGGCCGATCAGCACCTGGCCAGTCCCGCCGCCGGGGCGGTCGCATTCGGCGTGGACATGCCCACCGCCGCATGGCGGGCGTTTCGCGGGGCGGTGGCCTCGGGACCGGCACCAACCGCACCGTCGCCGGCCAGCCCCCTGCCGGCCATCCTCCCGCGCCGACACCTTCGGCGGTTCGCCCTGCACATCATCCTGCCGACCGTGCTGGCGATCACGCTGTTCGTGACCGGAATCTTCGCCATCGCCCTTCCGACGCTGGAACGCGTCCTGCTCGACCGCAAGCGGGAGATGATTCTCGAACTGACCAACTCCGCCTGGAGCATGCTCGACGACGCCCATCGCGAAGAAGCCCGCGGGCATCTCACGCGTCAGGCCGCGCAAGCCATGGCCGTCGCCCGCATCGAGGCCATGCGCTACGGACGCGAGGCCAAGGGCTACTTCTGGCTGCAGGACATGCACCCGCGCATCGTCATGCACCCCTACCGCCAGGACCTCAACGGCCGCGACGTCAGCGACTTCACTGACGCGCGCGGCGCGAAGATCTTCGTCGAGTTCGCCGACCTCGTGCGGCGAAAGCAGCACGGATACGTCGAGTACGTCTGGCAATGGAACGACGACCCGCGCCACCTGGCGGCCAAGGAATCGTACATCCGCGGCTTCGAGCCCTGGGGATGGATCATCGGCACCGGCGTCTATGCGCAGGACGTACACGAGGAGATCGCCCGGATGGAGCAGAGACTCGTCTACGGGTCCATCGCTATCGCCATCATCACGGCCATGCTCCTCTTCTACGTCATGCGACACGGGCTGCGGATCGAACGTCAGCGAGCCGAGTCGCGGCAGCACCTGCACGAAACCTCCGAGCGGTACCGCTGGCTCGTCGAGGCCGTCACCGAGGGAACGCTGCTCGTGCTCGGCGGGCGATGCCGCTATGCCAACCCCATGCTGCTGGAGATGCTGGGCTACGCCGCACACGAACTGGAGCTGCTCGACCTGGTCGACCTCCTGGGCGATGCCGCCGCAAGCCCCGAGGCGTGGCAGGCCATCGCCCATGTCCAGCACGGGGCCGCCGCCGTCGGCCCGATCCAGACCACCCTGAGCCGCCGCGACAACTCGCCCCTACCCTGCCTGGTGTCCATCAAGCCCCTCGTCGCCGGCGACGAGAGCGGCCTGGTGTTGCTGGCCAGACCGCTTTCAAAATCCGCCGCCCGCCAACGCCCCATCGACCGCATCGTGCCGTCGCCGCCTGACACGACCGGTGACATCGTCGGCCAGATATCCGCCGCCAACGACGAAACCACCCTCGTCAGCGCTTGCCGCCACGGCAGCGGCAAGGTCGCGGCGATGCTCGATGCCGGCACGCATCCGCGACACATCGCTCGCCAGGTCGCCGCCGTCTGCGACGCCGCCACCCGACGCCTGATCGGACTGGCCCAGGCAGACTTGGGACCCGCCCCCGCCGCCTTTGCCTTTATCGCCCTGGGCAGCCAAGGCCGCCAGGAACAGACCCTCTGCACCGACCAGGACAACGGCATCGTCTACGCCGACGATCCCGCCGGCGGCACAGGGGCGGCCGACTATTTCGAGCAGTTGGGCCGGCGCGTCTGCGACGGTCTCGCCCATGCCGGGTACGAGCGCTGCCGCGGCGAGGTGATGGCCGACAATCCCAAGTGGCGCCAGCCGCTGGAGACCTGGAAGAGCTATTTCACCCGCTGGATCGTCCGCGCCGAGCCCCGCGAGCTGCTGGACTTCAACATCTTCTTCGACTTCCGCGCCGTCGCCGGCGACGCCTCGCTGGTCGAGTCGCTGTTGCGGCACGTTCAGCAGTCCGTCGCCGCGGCGCCGGACTTCTTCCCGCACTTCGCGCAGCACGCCCTGCTGTTTCGCCCGCCGCTGGGACTGTTCGGCCGCATCGTCACGAGCAAGGCCGACGGCGACGCGGCCGGTCTGCTCGATCTCAAGGCCGCCATGATGCCGGTTGTGAGCTTCGCCCGGCTGTACGCCCTGCGTCATCGCGTGGCCGCAACCGGCACGCTCGACCGCCTGGCTGCCCTGGTCGACGCCGCCGTGATTCCCGAGACGACCTTCCGTGAAACGCAGGCGGCTTACGAGTCCATGATGCGGCTGAGACTGCGCCACCAATGCGACGCCGCGGCGTCCGGCTCGCCGGTCAACAACCTCATCGACCCCGACGCTCTGGGCCACATCGAGCGGGCGGTCCTGAAAGAGTCGTTCACCGAGATCGAGGCTGTCCAGCGCCGCGTATCCTACGACTTCCTCGGCGGCCCGGCCGCCTAGGCCACACAGGAACTCACATGAGCGAGCAACCGAATATCCTGTTGATCCTGACCGACCAGCAATCGGCGCAGGCAATGAGCTGCGCCGAGAATGGGCATTTGAACACGCCGGCGATGGACGCCCTGGCGGCAGGTGGCGTGCGCTTCGACGCGGCATACTCGACCTACCCCCTCTGCACGCCCGCGCGGGCGAGCATGTTCACCGGACTATGGCCGCACGAGGCCGGCATCAACGGCAATGACGTCGGAATCGCCGAAAGCCTCCGTCAGCGGGAGCTGGGCACGTTGCTGACGACCGCGGGATATCGCTGCGCCTACGGGGGCAAATGGCACGTCCCACAGATCGCCATGGGCGAAGGGCACGGCTTCGAGACCATCTGCGGATTCGACGACAACGCCTTGCCGAGCCGCTGCGAAGAGTTCCTGCGGCAACCACACGAGCGGCCTTTCTTCCTCGTGGCGTCCTTCGACAACCCGCACAACATCTGTGAGTGGTACCGCAATCAGCCGCTGCCGTGGGGCAACCTGCCTGAGCCCCCCGCGCCCGAGCAATGCCCTCCACTGCCGGACAATTTCGCCCCGGCGGCCGACGAGCCATGGGTCGTGTCAGCCCATCGCGATGGGTTCGTCCGCAGCGGGTTCATCCGCAACGACAGCGGCGACTGGTGGCGAGCGGCCCGCTGGGCGTACTACCGCCTCATCGAGCGCGTCGACGCGCAGATCGCCGCAATCGTGGCCGCCCTGGATGCCGGCCCCTGGGCCGGCAACACCGTCGTGATCTTCACCAGCGACCACGGCGACCTGTGCGGCGCGCATTCGCTGGGGCAGAAATGGGCGCTCTACGACGAGGCCGTCCGCGTGCCCCTGATCATCCGCCCGCCGACCGTCAGTTCCGCCGGTGGTCGCACCGACGAGCACTTGGTCACCATCGGGGCGGAACTGTTCCGCACCGTCTGCGACTACGCGGGCGCAGCCGTCCCGGACGGCATCGCCGGCCACAGCCTGCGCCCGCTCGTGGAAGGGCGCGCGGTCGCGAGGCCCAATGAGTTCATCGTGTCCGAGAGCACGCTGGGCGGATGCGGCAACTCCCCCTGCCGCATGGTCCGCAGCCCACGGTACAAGTATTGCGCCTACGCGCAAGGCTGGCCGCGCGAGGAACTCTACGACGTGTCGAACGACCCCGGCGAGATGGTGAACCTCGCGGTGGCGGCCTCGCATCAGACCGTGCTGCGTGAGCACCGCGAGATGCTCCGCCGCTGGTGCGTCGAAACAAAGGACACCTTCTGCGGGGGGCACTACGCCCATCCCGAGCGCCCCATCATGCTCCCCGGCGACGAGTACTGAACTGCCTTATCGTCAACTTTCGTCGCCGCAAGGCGACCTTGGAGTGAACATATGAAAGCGCGACTCCCGTCGCCACGTTACAGTGGCGACTAGCTAACAAGAAAGGAGCCGCGCATGAACGAGTATATCGCCTTTGACAGTCATAAGCACTATACCTTGAT
>JAJFVE010000104.1 GCA_021371965.1 Planctomycetaceae bacterium | reverse complement strand
TTTCGTCGTTGTGATAATCGCTGCGCCACGGCGGCTGATAGAACCCGTTCCAGATTCCCTGCAGGTTCGCCGGCCAGGCGCCCCCCGCCGAGCTGGACACCAGCAGGTGCCGCCCGTAATCGAACATCCGCTGGATCAGCGTCGTCGGCACAGCGCCGTTGTACGCGTCGATCAACAACCGCTCGTTCATGGCGTCGCTGTCGCCGCCGCCGAGGTCAAGTTGCATGCGGTTGAACAGTTCGCCATGGGCCGCCACGTGCTTGCGCCGCAGGGTGCCATATTTCCCCGCCAGCGCTGCAATCTCTTTCGCAAGTCGAGCCAGCGCCGACGCAGGCTCTTCCCACACGAACAGCTTGAGCAGCACGACGATGCTGTCGGCCCCTGTCACCTGCACGCCTTGGCCGGTTGAGACACTCTGCCCGCCGGCGGCGAAGATGCGCGCCAGGCCGCCGAACTTCGAGCCGTCGCTGTACGCGCCGATAATCGATAACGTGTCGCTGGTTTCACGCGAGTCGAACGTGAGATTCGGATCGCATCCGGCAGCCGCGTCGGCCTTGGGGATCGCGGCCGCATCGTGCGGCGCCAGGGCGAATCGCACCGTCAACCGCCCGCGGCGCGAGGCGCTGATGCGCAGGGCGACAACGTCCTGCCCGCGGCAGACGAAGACCTCGCGGCGATAGTCCACCCCGGCGTCGGTCCACTCCACAGCCGCCACCCCGCTGCGAAAGTCTACGCCGCGGCGGTAATCGCTGAAGGGCCCGCCCGTCTGCGTATGCATGCACAGGTCGAATGCCGGCTGATAGCAGCCCGGGCGCTCCATCGGATAGCCCGCTTCGCGAAGCGATCTTTCGAGAAAGCCCTCCGCCTCTTTGTACCGCCCCGCCGCCAACAGCGCCCGCAGGTCGGGCAGCTTGCCCGAGACGTCCGGCAGAACCGGCTTGGGCAGCGGCACCCACAGCGCCTCGTGATTGAGCATCACGACGTCGTGAACAATGTTCCCATACAACGTCGCCCCGATTCGACCGTTGCCGACAGGACAGCCGTCGCGCCAATCGGTCGCCGGCTGGTACATCGACATGCCGCAAGCTCGTTCGCGTGAGTTCGTCTTGGCCATCGCAGCTCCTGACAAAAGCGCTCATTGGGTTCCAGAGGCAATTCTCCGAAATACCACTGCCCGATTCCCCACGCGATCTATCCGCCTCCTGATCTCTTCTCGAGAAGGGGGCGAATTTGCTTGTCCCAAAGCCCACGCTTCTTCAGTGCTGCAATGTCCGGTTGTGCATAGGGCGAGCCGGAAACAGCAAGGAAGCATTCAGAGGGCAGTTCCAGATACGTTATCGACCCGTCGTGAGAGACAATCGCAAATCGTTTTCCGGGGCCAAAAGCAAGCGATCTGCCCCTGTAGAACATCTCGCCTCCGCGAATCGAGACCAAGTCACCCTGCGACTCCGGTTTGGCAAGAGGATAGAACACTCCACCCACAAATAGCCCACGATTGGGCTTCTCCAAATACGCATAGGCAACACCATTGGCAGTGGCTTCCCACTGGCCACTGGCTGTTTCATCCCACCAAACAAAGCCACCCCAGATAAGGATAAGAAGAGGCAAGACAAGAAGCAGCACGTGAAATAGTGACTTTGATCGATGTACTTGTCCTGCAGCGTCCCCTGACAGGCGGCGTGAATTAGTCCAGAAGGATACCGCGATTACTATCGCGCCCAATCCCATGAGCCCGAAGGCTCCTCTCACAACCGTGACGATGCCAGTAGCTACTGGATCACTTAGGGGTGAAGCAATATACGATGGCAATTGCAGGCCGAACAACGAATGACGATAGCAGTAAGTCACCAAAGGCTCCGCAAGGAAGAGAACCAGAAGCCCGATGCAAATGATCACGACTCCACTGATGTGCCATATCTTGCGCTTTGTGCTAATCATTCTGCTATTCCCATTCTTGCACAACTACGTCAGTCGATCTCATACGCCTGCCTTCCAGGCCTGCTCGCCGTAGCAGGCGCGCGAGGTTGCCTTAGCGCCCCGCCGCAGCGCCAAGGGAATTAATCAGGTTCATCACGCCGCCCGCCAACCTTCCGCCTCTTCGAGGCGGGAAGATCAAGAAGACGTTTTCCGGAGGCTTACGCCTCCGGCTAACTTCTGGAGCCTCTTCGAGGCTCAGTCCTCTGCCTTGCTGTTTCGTCCTCGTCCTCGTCGTCGGTTTTGTCTTTATCCCAGCTGCAACCACATCGTTGCATTGAGCCACATCCGCAACGTATATTACCGGCTCACGGCAGAGGAACAACTATGGAAACACAAGGGACCGTGGTCGGGATCGACCTGGGGACTACTTTTTCGGCTATCGCCTATCTTAACCAGGCCGGCATTCCCATCACCGTGCCTAACGCCGAGGGGCAGTTGACCACGCCGTCGGCGATCCTGTTCGACACCGAGGGCGGCCTCGTCGTCGGGCAGGAGGCCAAGCGCGCCAGCCTCATCTACCCCGATCGCGTCGCGATCTGGATCAAGCGAGACATGGGCGAGAAGCTCTACCGCCAGCAGATCGCCGGGCGGTGGCTGAGCCCGTCAGCCCTGTCGGCGATCATCCTCAAGAAGATGCGAAAGGATGCCGAGCTGCGCATCGGCCCCATCAGCGGGGCCGTCGTGACCGTGCCGGCGTACTTTGACGAAGCCCGCCGCCAAGCCACCGTCGACGCCGGCGCCATCGCCGGGCTCAACGTGCTGGACATCATCAACGAGCCCACCAGCGCCGCCCTGGCGTACGGGTTCCGCAATTTCATCGAGCACGGAGGCAGCGCCAAGGATGTGGCCGGCATCCGCCACAGCACGCGCGGGCAAGGCGTGTCGCTGGTGTACGACCTCGGCGGCGGCACGTTCGACGTGACGGTCATCAAGTCCGAGGGCGAGACCCTCCGCGTGCTGGCCACCGATGGCGACGTGCAGCTCGGCGGCAAGGACTGGGACGACGTCATCGTCGACTACGCCAGCCAGCAGTTCATCGACGCCTACGGCAGCGACCCGCGCCAGGACCCCCAGAGCCACCAGGACCTGCAGCTTGCCTCCGAGGACGCCAAGCACGCCCTCTCGCGCCTCATGCGCACGCAGATGGCCGTCAACCACGCCGGCAACCGCCTGATGGTCGAGCTGACTCGCGAGCGGTTCGACGAAATCACCTCCGGCCTGCTCTTCCGCACCTCGCGCCGCGTCGACCGCGTGCTCGAACAGGCCGAACTCGACTGGGGCGGCATCGACCGCATCCTGCTGGTGGGCGGGTCCACCCGCATGCCGCAGGTCGTCAAGATGCTCCGCGAAAAGAGCGGGCAGGAGCCCGACCACTCGCTGGCCGCCGACGAGGTCGTCGCCCACGGCGCGGCCATCCACGCCGCCATTCTTCAGATCAGCGGCGCCAAGGGCCTCGAAACCACCGTCACGCTGCCCGAGGATACCGAGGAAGGCAAACCCGGCTCCGGCGAAACCATGGTCGGCCGCCACATCGTGCTGCCCGACATCGGCGTCGAAGCCGACGGCAGCGCCGACACGGCCGAGCTGCCCGCCATCCCGCGCGGCGCCGACGAGGCCGAGATCGCCGAACATGCCCTGCGTTACGAGCTCAAGGCCGCCGGCGGCGGCGACTTCGAACCCAACGTCGCCGAGGCGCTGCAGGGCATCAAGACCATCAACGTCAGCTCGCACACGCTGGGCGTGGTGGCCACCTCGCCCCGCAGCGGCCGCAAGATCCGCAGCGTGTTGATCCCACACAATACGGAATTGCCCGTCAGCGCCAGCAAGACCTATGGCACTATCAGCGACAACCAGTCGGTGGTGCGCGTGCGCGTGATCGAAGGCGAGAGCGAAGACCCCGACGCCTGCATCCACATCGGCGAGTGCGTCGTCAGCCCCCTGCCCAGCGGGCTGCGAAAGGGCTCGCCGATTACCGTGACCTTCACCTACGACAACAGCGGCCGCCTGCACGTGCAGGCCCGCGACGATACTACAGGCGTAATGGCCAACACCACGATCGTCCGCCCCGGCGCCATGACCAGCCAGCAGATCGACCGAGCCCAAAGCGCCCTCGACGCCCTGGCGATGATCTGAGTAACACGGCAGTAGCACGGGCGTCCCGCCCGCGATCCGCCAGGCGTGAACAACATCGAAAGCGGCGGCTGTTGCCGCCGTCTCCTACGGGCCATCAGTAATTCATTCGCAGCCGGTTTGCCGAACTGGTACACTATACCCGCTCTGATAGTCGGTCCAAGGCTCAACGCATCCGGCAGTCACACGGCCGCCGGACCTGATCGACCACTCTTACGCCGACTGTGAAGCGGCTCATGCCTTCTCGCAGACAGGACCTTGCACCGATGCGACTCTATTTGATCAATCCGCATAACCCCCTCGTCACGCTGACCAATACCAAGGAAAGCCGCTGGAACCGCTATCGCGTCTGGAAACCGCTGGGGCTGATGGTGCTGGCCGGCCTCACGCCAAGCGACTGGGAAATCACTATCATCGACGAGAATCGCGGCCTGCCCGACTACGCCGCCATGCCCACGCCAGACCTCGTCGGGATCACGGCCTTCACGTCCCAGGCCAGCCGCGCCTACCAGACCGCCGCCGAGTTTCGCAGCCGCGGCGTGAAGGTCGTCATGGGCGGTATCCACGCGACCATGTGCCCGCAGGAAGCTCAGCGCCACGTCGACGCCATCGTCACCGGCGAGGCCGAGAGCGTCTGGGCGAGCGTGCTCGGCGACGTCCGCGTCGGTCGTCTGCAGCCGCTGTACGCCGGCACGCACACAGACCTGTGCGACGTGCCGCCGGCGCGGCACGACCTGCTGCGCGACGACTACGCCTTCGGCGCCATCCAGACGACGCGCGGCTGCCCGCTGAGCTGCAGCTTCTGCAGCGTGTCGGCGTTCAACGGCACGCGCTACCGCCACCGCCCGGTCGAAAAGGTGGTCGAGGAGTTCCGCTCGATCCCCGAGACGTGGGTGCTCGTCGTCGACGACAATCTCATCGGCACCACCAAGGCCCACATCGAGCGGGCCAAGGACCTGTTCCGCGCGCTCATCGCCGCCAATCTTCGTAAGAAGTGGATCGCGCAGGTCACCATCAATATGGCCGACGATGAGGAGTTGCTGGCGCTGGCGCGAAAAGCCGGCTGCCGCGGCGTGTTCATCGGTTTTGAATCCCCGACGGTGCAGGGGCTGACCGAGGTGGGCAAGAAGTTCAACCTGCTCAAGGGCCGCAATTTCGCCCAGTCCGTCAAGCGCATCCGCCGGCACAACATGCTGGTGGTCGGCTCGTTCATCATGGGCCTGGACGCCGACGAGGCGGGCATCGGCACCGTGATCGCCAATACCGCCCGCAGCTACGGCGTGGACATCCTCAACACCCTCTTCCTGACGCCCCTGCCGGGCACGCGGCTGTGGGACCAGATGAAGGCCGACGACCGCATCGTCTCGCGCGACTTCCCCGACGACTGGAAGTACTACACCCTGGGCTTCCCCACCGCGCGGTACAAGAACTTCACCGTCTCGCAGATCATGACCGAGATGGACACCTGCGACCACACGTTCTATTCCCTGCCGCGCATCCTGCGCCGCCTGGCCGAGGGGCTCATCGCCGGCCGCCGCCCGCTGCTGGCGCTGATCGCGAATCTCTCCTACCGCAACAACGCCCGCCTGGCCCGGCGAAGCTACCGCCTGATGAACTCCATCCACGCCGCCATCACCCCCCTGGCCGCGGCGGAGTAGATCTCCTGCCATAGAAACTTACCACGAATGGCACGAATGAAACGAATGGGACGAATAAGAGAATTTGGTTAAGAGGCGGGGAACAAGAAACATTCCTCTTTTCGTGTCATTCGTCTTTGTTCGTGTAATTCGTGGTAAGTTTTTTTGCAGAAAGACTGCGTCGCACGCGCCCCCTGAAAACAAGAAAGGCCGCTCCGGGAGTTCAGCCCGCGGCGGCCTTCCAGTAATGCTGTAGCGCAAAACTAGGCGGTTGCGGCCTTTCCGGCCTTCTTGCTCTTGCCCTTGTCGGCCTTGACGCCGCGGATCTCGCGGATCTGCTTTCGGGCGGCCTGGCGGATCTCTTTGATCTTGGCCTTCTGGTCGGCCGTCAGGGTCTTGCGGACTTCCTGGCGGGCGGCCTTGTGGGCGGTTTTGTCTTTGCCCTTGGCGTCATCGAGCACTTTCTTCTGCGCGTCGGTCAGGACGGCCCGGATCTGGTCCTTGGTCGCCTTGCGGATTTCCTTGATCTTGGCCTTACTCTCGGCCGTCAGTCCCGCCTTCCTGCCCTGCTTCTGCGCCGCCATCGCCGGCCCGCACAGCAGCGCCCCAGCCGCCAAAGCAACCAACGTCATGCTCAACTTCGTCATGCCAATTCTCCATTGCGTCCCGAATCTTTCCAGCCACACAAAGCTGCAAAGCCCGGGACATATACGTTCAGTTAAGCTTTACGCACGGCAAGACAGTGTATTGCGTAAGAGGCAAAAGAACTGGCGCGTCGCCGCAAGGCGACCTTGGAGTGAACATATGAAAGCGCGACTCCCGTCGCCACGTTACAGTGGCGACTAGCTAACAAGAAAGGAGCCGCGCATGAACGAGTATATCGCCTTTGACAGTCATAAGCACTATACCTTGAT
>JAJFVE010000073.1 GCA_021371965.1 Planctomycetaceae bacterium | reverse complement strand
ACCGGGCTGGTGCCGTCCACATTCATCGTCCAGATGTCGAAATCGCCGCGCCGGTTGGAGTGGAAGGCGATCTTGTTGCCATCGGGGGACCAGTTCGGAGCCTCATCACGGAAGGTGCTGCTCTCGGTGATGTTGGTGGTGGTCAAGCTGGCGATGTCCAGGATGGCAATATCAGTGTTGGCGCCCGACCTGCCAATGCCCAGTTGGAACGCGATCTTCGTCCCATCGGGCGAATAGACCGGCCACTGCGCGTCAGTCCCGGGGTCGTATAGCTCCGCCGCGTCCGTGCCGTCCCGGTCGACAGTCCAGATCGTGTAGTGGTCGCCGCCGCCCTTGTTGCTCACGTAGACCAACTTGCTGCTATTGGGCGCCCAACTCGGCTGGAGGTCCGAGCCGGTCACGGTGTTGTCGGTGATCCGCGTCTCCCGGAGCCTGTTGCCCTGGGATGAATCGATGAGGTACAACGACTGCGAGCCGCCGCCACGCCGCGTGACCATCGCAATATCAGAGCCGTCCGGTGACCAGGCCGGCTGCTTGCCACCCTCGTTGCTGTCATCCTCGTCGTTGGTGCTCTGCGTCAGCAGCACGAGACTGCCGCCGCCGCTGCTGATCGAGTAGATGTACTCCAGCCCGTTGCCGCCGAGGGATGTGAAGGCTACACGGTTCCCTGCCGGGTTGTAGCTCGTCCGGTCGATGACGTTCTGAAACACCGTCTGGTCGTTGTTTCCGCCGCATCCGACCAGTACAACCGCCAGCGCCACAACCAACATTGCGACCATCACGACTTTAGCGTTCCACCGCATAGCGCAGAGGCTCCCTTCATCAGGCAGCGGTCATGGCAGGCATGCCGCCGCAAGTCAGTACCGC
Organism: Planctomycetaceae bacterium; assembly: GCA_021371965.1. The sequence continues at coordinate 890 of JAJFVE010000073.1, read as the reverse complement.
ATTTGTTTGAGACAGCAGCCGTGCAGCAAGGTTTCCCCCGCCGCACGGTGAATTATACGTACCTCTTCAACTACAGGTCAAGCAATACCTCCCGCCTCGGCCGGGATCGCACCTGCCGGCAGCTAAGGACCAAGCCTATGGACTCCAAGATCGGTGTCGCCATAAATTCCTGTGGCTCAGTTGCCTATGAGCACGCCCGCGCCTACCTCAGCGATCCCCGCTGCGAGATCGTGGGCGTTGCCAGCCGCACCTGCAAGAGCGCCGAGAAGATGATCTCGGAGCTGGCCCTCGATTGCACGATCTATCCCGACTACGACGCCCTCCTGAGCGATCCCCGCGTCCAGGCGGTCTCCATCACCTCTCCCAACTACCTCCACGCCGCCGAGGCCGCTGCCGCCCTGCGCGCGGACAAGCACGTTCTGCTCGAGAAGCCCCCCGGCATCACCCATGAGCAGCTTGACGACCTCTCCGCCGCCCTGCAGGGCCGCAGCCTCACCACTCTCTGCAGCTTTGTGCTGCGCTGGAACCCGCTCGTGCAGGCCCTGATTGCCCTGCGCGACCAAGGGGCCTTCGGCGAACTCTTCTTCGTCCAGACCGACTACTGGCACGGCGTCGGCAGCGTCATCAGCCCCGATCGCTGGCTCAGCAAGACCCAATACGCCGGCAGCGCCGTCCTCGCTGGCGGCAGTCATGCCGTGGACCTCGCCCGTCACTTCGCAGGCGACATCGAGAGCGTCTCGGCCTTCTCTCTCCGCCGCGCCGAGGGCTTTGACTACGACACCACCATCTCGGCCACGCTGCGCCTCACGAACGGCGGCACGGGCCGCATCAGCGTCTCTTTCGATGCCCCCGCGCCCTACCAGTTCAACATCGAGTTCATCGGCAGCCAG
>JAJFVE010000069.1 GCA_021371965.1 Planctomycetaceae bacterium | reverse complement strand
GTCGTAGTGCCAACTGCCGATGCACGTGCAGGTCTGCCAGGGGTACGGCTCGATCCGATTGCTGCTGCCCCGCTCGATGTCCCACGCCATGCATCTTCGCTGGTCGGCGGTCAGGACTTTTCCGAACAGCACGCCGTCGTTGCCGTTCCACTTGTCGTTGCTGTTGTAGAAGTGCGCGGCGATCTTCACTCCCGCGTCGCTCACTGGCCACAGCGGCAGAGCCGTATCGTCGAAGTAGATCAATTCGGGCCGGTACTTGTTGATGAGATCCATCGTGCGGTTGTAGAACTTCTCGCAATAGGCCTGATCGGGCGGGGTCACGCCGTTGCCCCAATTCCAACGGGGATGAATGCGGCCCAGCTCTTGGAAGTCCGGGCTGGGCGTGTGACGCTGTTCGTAGAGATCCTGCGGATCATAGCCTTCCCACCAGGTCCCTTTGCCGTCGGCTTTGGTGAGTTTGCCGTCGTAGGGAACCCCGGCCAGCGGGCCCTCTCGGTCTGCGCCTTGCGAGGTCTCGTACCAGCTCCAGGCATGGGCGGCGTGTACGCTGACGCCGAACTTCATGCCGTACTTGCGAGCCGCCTGAGCCCAGCCGCCGATCAGATCCTTCTTCGGCCCCATATTCACGGAGTTCCACGGCTGATACCTGCTGTCGTAATTGTCGAAGTTGTCGTGATGATTGGCCAGCGTGAAGAAGTACTGGGCGCCGGCGCGTTTGTAGAGCACCAGCAGCTTGTCCGGGTCCCAGTTCTCCGCCTCGAATTCGTGGATGACATCCTTGAAGCCCTTGACGGAGGGATGACCGTACTGGGCGACGTGTTCGCGGTACTTGTAGTTCCCCTGGCTGTACATCTCGCGTGCATACCAGTCGCCGCGCTGCGGCTCGCACTGAGGCCCCCAGTGGGCCCAGATGCCGAACTTGGCGTCGCGGAACCACTCGGGCGTTTGATACTGCTGCAAGGATTGCCACGCCGGCTGGAATTTCCCGTCGGCCACGGGCTCTTTGCTCGTGTCGACGATGACGGTCGGGGTTGCAGTAGAGGGGACTTGCGCCGCCGCGACGGAGGCGGCGACGATGGTGATGCCGAATACGGCCAAGAGCGATTGGAATGTGCTCATGTTCGTTGGTCCTTTCATGGGATCTCCGCGACATCAGTTGAGTGCTAACATGCCCAGAGTCACCAGTAAAGAAGATCTGAAGACGGCTTTCAACATGCGACAAGCTCCTACAAGGCCGGGTCCCCGGCGGCAATGACATCTCGGGCAGTCTATCTTATCACCGGCGCAAACCGCGGACTGCGCTATGAAAAATGCCAAAGAAGTGAAAATCGTGTCCGGCGTTTCGTTTTTCTATTTCACTTTGGCTGCCTCCGAGCGGTGTAATACAGGCAGGTTGCGATCTCGCCGAGCCTGAGGCTGGTGCATCAGCCGGGCGCAAAATGGTTGACGTGGCGACGTGATCCGCGAGAACTCACGCCGCGTCCTATGGATTGAAGGAGAATGTATGAAACGCAGTTGGATAGCGTTGACATCGCTGCTGGCCCTATCGAGTCCCCTGTGTTGGGCGCAAGCGAATCAACCTGCGGACGCGAATGAATGGAAACCCTCGTCCCTCAATCAGCCGGGAAAGCAGTATCCCCAGGTCGACTCCGAGGGCCGCGCTCGATTTCGCATCGTAGCGCCCCAGGCCCAGAGCGTCCGCATCGGTCTGGGCGGGTTGACCCTGACCAAGGGCGAGGACGGCGCCTGGGTCGGCGCCACGGCCAAGCCCCTGGATGAAGGCTTCCATTACTACATGGTCACCATCGACGGAGCCCAGGTTCCGGATCCCGGCACTTTATATTTCTACGGTTCCACTCAGTGGAGCAGCGGCATCGAAATCCCCGCAAAGGACCAGGACTTCTACGCCCTCAAGGACGTGCCCCACGGCCAACTGCGGCAGATTCTCTTCCCCTCCAAGAGCACCAACACCTCGCGCCGGGCATTCGTCTACACGCCGCCCGAATACGACAAGGACCAGGCCACGCGTTATCCGGTGCTGTACCTCCAGCACGGCTGGGGCGAGGACGAGACCGGCTGGGGCTCCCAGGGCCATGCCAATCTGATCATGGACAATCTGCTCGCCGAAGGCAAGACCAAGCCCTTCATCATCGTGATGACCTACGGCATGACCAACGACACGCGGATCGGCGGCCTCAGAGACTTCAAGATCGATCCGTTCCAGACGGTCCTCGTCGATGAGTTGATCCCCTACATCGACGCCAACTTCCGCACGCTCGCCGATCAGCCGCACCGCGCGATGGCCGGTCTGTCCATGGGCGGAATGGAGACCAGGACGATCACCCTGAAGAACCTCGATACGTT
>JAJFVE010000059.1 GCA_021371965.1 Planctomycetaceae bacterium | reverse complement strand
TGGGCGGCAACCCGCTCTGCGCCGCCGCCGGGGCGGCCGCGATGAAGCTTATCGAAGAGCAGGACCTGGTGACGCGAGCGGCCGACAAGGGCGAGTACATCATGAAGACGCTCCGCTCAGCCGGGGCGAGCTGCGTCCAAGACGTGCGCGGCAAGGGTTTCATGATCGGCATTCAGGTAGATAAACCCGCCAAGGACATCTTCGTAGCCGCCAAGGCCGCCGGGCTGCTGATCGGCTATGCCCAGGCTAATATCGTGCGCCTGGCCCCGCCGATCACCGTGGGCGACAAGCTGCTGGACAAGGCGCTGGGCATCCTCATTAAGGTGCTCAAGTCATAGGCGCTGGCCGCTCGCGGGAATTTCCCAGGCATGGCCGAGACGGCCATGCTACTCACGGGCGAGACGCCCGTGCGACGGGTTTTTACTCGCTCAGCCTGCGGCGGCCGGGCGGGCCTGCTGCTGGGCCTGCTCGAGTTGGCGGCGATTCTTCATGCACCAGGCGATGGTCAGCGCGACCAGTTCGGGCTCGAACTGCTTGCCGCTGCCGCTAGAAATTTCCTCAAGCAGCTCGCCCAGGGGAATCGCCGCGCGGTAGCTGCGGGCGGTCAGCATGGCGTCGAGCGAGTCGGCCAGGCGGATGATTCGCGACGCCTGGGGGATCTGCCGCCCCTTGAGGCCGTCGGGGTAACCCGAGCCGTCCCAATTCTCGTGATGATGTCGCAGGATGCGCGCCTCGGCGTGGAAGGACGAGAGATTTCGCACGATGGCCTCGCCCAGCACGGGGTGGCGGCGGATGTGGAGGGTCTCGGCGGCGTTGAGGGGGCCGGGCTTGGTCAGCACGCGGTCGCTGACGCCGATCTTGCCCACGTCGTGAATCAACGCGGCGATCGAGATCGACTCGATCATCCTCTGGGGCAGCTTGAGTTCGCCGGCCATGATCACGGCGTACTGCGACACCTGGCGGCTATGCATCGTCGTGTAGGGGTCTTTGGCCTCGACGGCGCTGACGAGGGCCTCGATGGCTTCGAGGGAAATCTTGCGCTGGTCGTGCTCGGCATGGTGTCTGCAGGTGGCGCAGGGCCACTGCGGGGCGGCCTCGGCGCCGAGGGCGCGGGCGGCGGCCGCCAGCAGATCGCCCAGGCTCAGCGGGGCTTTGACGTACCCGCAGGCGCCCATCGCAAAGGCGCCAACAAGGTCCTGCCCGGTGTCGGTGCCGCCGATGACGATCACCCGCGGGCGCTGCTTCTGCGCCGCGGCCCGCTTGATCAGCCGCAGACGCGTTCGCGCCTGCAGCGCCAGATCCAGCGCCAGAACGTCAAAGGCGGAGGCGTCCAGGGCGGCCAGGCCTTGCTCGAGACCACACGCGACGACGATGTCGCTGCGCAGGCTGGGCATGAGACCGGGAGTGAAACGAGCCAGGAACGTGCCAGAGGAAACGATAAGAATCCGCGCCGGGTCTGTCAGCATGGCACCCACCTCTCCAACCACGAGAGAAATTCTCCGCGTGGCAGGCTCCGACAGCTAACTATCCCGACCTGCCGTTATGTTCGGCGGGTTATCGGCGCGACTTTAATTACGATGTGTGGCACGGGCGAGACGCCCGTGCCACGTCACGCGCACTCGTGTTAATTGCGACCGGTCCAGAGGTAAAGGAATCGCGGGCGTCCGATGTCGGTGACGGCTTCGAGAGAGATATTCATCAGGCCCAGCGCTGCGGCGCCGCTGCCGCCGATGGCCGCTTCGGAGGAGTACGCGTTCTGGCGATTGCCCCAGGGGCGATGGTACATCACGATCTTGACGCGGGGCGTTTCGGCGGCCGTCTTGATCGTCGTGATGGCGTCGTCCATGTACTGAAGCGAATCGACCAGCCCGTTCTCGCGGGCCTGGTCGGCCGAGAACACCCGCCCGTCGGCCAGCGCGCGAACCTGGTCGGGCGAGAGGCGCCCCTTGCGGCCGTCGACGACGACCTTGACGAAGCGGTTGTAGTAGTCGTCGACGAGCTTCTGGATGACGGCCTGGTCTTCCTTGTTCATGGGCTTGAGCGGGCTGGCCATGTCCTTGAACTTGCCCGAGGTGATGGCGCGGGCCTCGATGCCCAGCTTGTCCAGCGTGCCCGAGAAGCTCACCAGCTGCACGATCACGCCGATCGAGCCGACGGTGCTGGTGGGGTGGGCGATGATCTTCTCGGCCGCACAGGCCACGTAGTACGCCCCGCTGGCGCCGATGTCCTCGATGATGGCGTAGACCTTGACGTCGGGACGCTCCTTGCGGAACCGCAGCACGCGCTGGTGCATGATGTCGCTGGCGGTGACGCCGCCGCCGGGTGAGTTGATCCGCAGCAGCACGCTCTTGACGCGCGAGTCGTCCTGGGCCTTGTCCATCTTCTCGACGAACAGCGCCACGGGGTTCTCGCCGGAGCCCATCAGCCCGCCGCTGCGGGCGTTCATCAGGAGGCCGTCGATGTCGATGATCGCCAGCTTGTCGCTGACCCATCCGCCGTCGCTGGCGATGACGGTTTCCTTGAGCTGCTCGTCCAGCGGCACGGGCTTGACGATATACCCCGTCGAAGGCCCGCACCCCGCCAGCATCATCCCCGCCGCCACGCACGCGCACGTGATCAATTGGATAGTCTTCATGCCGGTATGTTAGCGCCCGCGGTGGTTCCCTGCAAGACTTCCCATTCCTCTGTCCAATGCGACGGAGGTATAATGCTTAGTGAGGTTCGGCTCATGAAGAAGATCGTAGAAGTTGAAGCGATGGAGAACTACCGCCTGCGTCTTACATTCCAGGACGGGCTTGTCGCTACCGTTGATCTGTCAGATTTGGTTGGCAAAGGCGTTTTTGAACTTTGGAATGACTATGGACAATTCCGTGAAGTCTCGATAGGCCCCTCTGGCGAATTGGTGTGGGGTCAGGAAGTGGACCTCTGCGCTGATGCGCTTTATCTGCGAGCCACAGGCAAACAGCCCGAGGACATTTTTCCTGCTCTCAAGAAAGACCGCGCGCATGCCTGAACTGTGCCGATTCTACGGAATCGTCATCAGGATGTTTTATGATGACCATGCCCCTCCGCATTTCCACGTCGTCTATGGCGACTTGCAGGCAGTGATCGCCATTGAGACGCTGGCAGTTATCGCCGGTGAAGTGCCGCCGCGTGCTTTGGGTCTTGTTGTAGAATGGGCATCTATCCGCCGTGGCGAATTGCTGGACGCATGGCAACGAGCTCATCAGGGGCAAATGCCTGGCAAGATCGAGCCGCTTTACTGATTCCGCCAGAAGCGTGGCTTTCTTGCGGTGCGGCAACTATCGCGACGATTTGGATTCTTGTGATGAACCCGCAGTCGTCGGCTGTGTCGCCGACGGGTTAGAAGTGGACTTAAACGCAAGATCATCGCCCTTGCCGCCTTCATCGATGCCATTAGAGCCAACGCTGTAGAACATGTACGCCATGCCAATGGACTTGTAGAGGATTGTTCTTTCGCCAAAGGGATCGAGCGGGACGGTTGCCAGGTACTTGGGAGCCAAAGCCTCCAGTTTTTCGGGGAAGTGCCCTTGGTCCGCTTTGTAGAGCGCAAGGGCAAAGGGAATCCTGGCTGCCTCAGTCATGCGGCGGCTTCTTTGGGCATGAGACCCCAGATTGCATTTGATGTTACCAAGATCAGATGCCGCCTCTGCAAGCAGCCTCTCGCGTATTGCGGCGGTCGCACGGCCCCCGGAGCCGGCGATCCGTCTTTCCGCGCGGGACAGGACTTGCCTCCAATTGAGTTCGGGACCATCAAAGGTGACTACCCCAGAAGTGGGCGAACAGTGATCCATCGCTTCATTGATTCTCCGAAGAACGTTGTCCCAAGAGAGGCTTCCATCAATGGGTCGGGCTGCAACATCCGCGGGCAATCGCCCAGCTATCAGAAAATCCATCGGCTGCTCCATGCGGGCCACCGTACCTATCATGTCGAGCAGAGAGAAACGCTCCATTACGTCAATGGACTCTAAGATGCTGCCCTGTGGGGGCAGAGCATCGATATCGGCGAGATACTCTCTAGCCCAACGTGTCTCCAATCCGGGATTTGTTCCAACAGTGATATGCACCCAAGAAGCCAACCACTCATACTGATATCCGAGCAAGAGATTTGTGCAGGTAGGACTCTGCTGAAAGAGCCTGCCAAGGCGATGAATCGCAATGGCGTCGCCCCGCGCGCTCTTGAAGTCGCCGTCTCCCAAGGCAAGCAGGGCACGCACCCGAAGACCCGTGAAGAGATCATTAGGGCAGGCAGCTGTATGGCGCGACCAAGTGCCTTTCTGCGGAGGAGGGCAGACGATCGGATAGAAGTATCGCGGTCTGTGGGAAGCCTCCACGGCCGTGTCCAGCACATTACGCATCTCTCCCAACCACTCCGCCATCTGAGGATGTTCTTTCGTCTTCCAAGGGCGGTCTACATCGGTGTCGAACGCTGCCTCGACAGGCCTCCTCCCTTTCCGCCAATCTGAAAATGACTTGAAGGGTTCCATCGCAGGGAGCCCCGTCACCCCGAGTTGCTGCAAGAACTCATCCTTCGTCTCCGGCTCAAAAGCCTCAGCATCCCAGCACCGCACCAGCAACACCACGGCGTTGTTCTCCGGCGTGACGCCCTTACCATATCTCTCGTTCAGGTAGCGGACGTAGTCGACCGTCCCGTCGGGTTTGAGCGGGCCGGTGATGCGCGTGGTTTCGTAGCTGACGGTGATGTGCCCTTCCCCCGGCGGCCAGTAGTTCCAGATCAGGAACGTCCCCACGAGCAGGCCGATAAACAGCCAGATTTTGGCCTTGGGGGACCACTTCGATTTGCCTTCTTCTGGATTGGACATGGCAACATCATAGTGGCGCTGGGCGTCAGGAGGAAGGAAATGCCGCGCCTCTCGTGGGGTAGGCGTCGGAGAGCACGGGCGAGACGCCCATGCCACACAACGGGAGCAGGGGCGGGACGCCCCTGCGACTCATGGGCGAGACGCCCATGCTACTGCTTCAGCGTTGGATCTTGGCGGCCGCTTCGCCGATGGCCTTCAGGGCGGGCAGATAGGCCGGGTCGATCAGGCCGCTGGCCAGCGGTTTGACATCCCAGGTCACCACGCCGCCCTTGGACAGCGGACCGGCCGTCATGCCGGCGGCTCGCGCCGGTGGAAAGCGCGTGCCGGCATTCTTGTGCACGCCGGCCCAATTGTTGCCCAGGTAGGTCAGGATGTGCCACTGTGCGCCGTCGACGAATCGGCCGCTGCACCGCGCCGGGCCCGGCGCGTGCGTGTTGCCGGCTGTGTAGTCGTCCTCGGGGCTGTTGCGCCTGGGGCTGGGGGCCTTGGGCGGGCTGAAACCGACGACCGTGTCGGGATTGCCGCTGCGGGCGGCGTCGGCGATGAGCTTCTGCAGATCCTTGTCGCCGACGTTGTTGTCCAGCCACCACCCGCGCACCTTCTTGCCATACTTCTTGGACCACTCGCCCATCACGGCCGCGGTGTTGTTGGCGACCTTGGGCTTGTCGATGCCCATGCCGGTGGCGTAGTACAGCATCAGGCCGATGCCCTGCTTGTCCAGCGCGTCGGCCAGGTCGCCGATGAGGTCGCGCTTGGGCGTGCAGCCGGGGTTGGCCTTCTCGAAGGCCTCATTGGGCGCCAGCGTGAACTTGCCGCCGTGCTTGCTGGTGATCATCAGGTAGCCGGCCCCGAGCTCCTTGAGCTGCTTGGCCAGACCGTCGACGTCGAAGCCGTCCAGGCGCTTGTTCCATTCCTCGATCGTGCCGGCGCCCTGCCAGGAGTCGGTGTAATGAAACATGACGCCCCACTTGGCCTTGTAGAGCCAGTCGGTCTTGTGGGCCTTGGCCTCGCCGTCGGCCTTGGCGGTGGGGGAGAAGGGGCAAACCAGCGCTGCGGCGGCCGCCACCAGGGCTGCCGCCATCAAAATACGTTTCGCCAGCAACATCGTGATCATGCACGGTCCTTTCCAGTAGAAGGCATGCCTGCTATTAAAAACACGCGTCGCGGGCGGTGGTTCTGTTTGTAATGTGCCCGCCGCCTCAGTGCCTTGCCGCAAAAACCTTACGGAGCATATTGGCGATTCCCGACAGGCAAAGTAGTCTCTACAATATGTGCCGCGCGACGGGATGTCCGGTGTCGCTGGACAGGAGAAGAATTGGCCATGTTAAAGATGGGTACTGCTGCGCGTCGTGGGGCAATGACCCTGACGGAACTGCTGGTTGTGATTGCCATTCTGGCGATTCTCGTTACGCTTCTGGCGCCTGCAACCGGCAACGTCTTGTTCAGGACGCGGATGCTGATGTGTCAGAACAATCTCAAGGGCATCGGGCAGAGCGGATCGCTGCAACTGCGCGACACGGACAAATCCTCCAGGCCGGCGTTCACCGATGCGGCCGACTGGTACAAGGCGGTCCTGAAAGACGCCGACGCCGCCAAGAGCATCCTGCAATGCCCCGAAGGCGCGACGGTGCTGACGGAAACCTCCCCCGGCGCCCATGAAGGGCCCGCGCTGGCCGAGGAGAAGCTCCAGGCGTTCAAGAGCGACTACCGCCTGCGAATGTCGTGTAATTTCAACGGCAAGGACGCCATCCAGGCCTTTGGCGCATCGTCGATCTACCTGTACCTGCCGCTGGACGGCACGAGCTACTTCGCCCGCAAACTGACGCACACGGACTATCTGGCGATGCGCGAGCACAAGGACGCCGGCGGGAACAATGACTACTACCATCCCAACGTAGCGCAGTTCGCCCCGGCCGGGAACGTCCCGACATTCAAGGGTACGCCCCAGAGGCTGCTGCACGACTGCCCCAACAACTGGGCCTGGAGCCCGGAGTACTGCTACAGCTTCCTCTATACGGCCGACTCCAATCCCTACGCGTACTGGATCTACGCCGGGACAGGCGCCGTGCCGCCGGATTCAAACGAGGCGATGGTCCGCGCGACGTTCTCGGGATACCGCCTCAAGCAGAACATGGACACCTATTGGGGCATCTACGCGTTCTGGGGCGGCTCGGCCACCTACAAGAACTTCAGCGACGACCCTGCCCAGGACGTGGGCTTCTGGGTCACGCATCAACAGGACGGCGTAACCGTTCTTCGCATCCGCCGGATGTGGAGCACCTCCGACCGCAACCACGGCATTCCCGAGATCGTCAAGCACGCCAACACCGTCGCTGCCGGCGTTGACGACGTGCTGGTGGGGCCCAAGTACGGCCATCCCAATAACGACGCCTGGGCGCCCGACGCGACGTCGCCCGAGTCGCTTCCGACGGTAACGATCGGGTCGGCCGCGGGCGGAACTTCCACGCCGCCCTCCGCCACATCTTTCAAGGTCAGCTACGGCATCAATCCCGCCATCACCGATCAGGCGGGCCTGGATCCGCAGAAGATCCTGGCGATCGACTATGACCGCCTGGTGGTCCGGGCGACCGATGATGACTGGATCGCCGGCGAGCCGGCCTTTGCCCGGCACGCCGGCAAGGTCAACGTCCTCTTTCGCGACGGATCGGTCGTGCCGATGTGGCCGACGGAGATAGACCCCAACCTGTACGAAACGAGGTACTGGCGTCCCTGATTCGCCCGAGACCTTTGCATAAGGATTGAGAGTTGCTGAAACGACCATGGTTCTGGATCGTCAGTGTGCTGGTGATCGCGGCAGGGGTCGCCGCCTATGCCGTGTCGGGCCCGAGCGACGACATCGAGAGGATGCGCCGGCAAGAAGACGTCAAGGGCCTGGCAAACGCCGCCGCCGGCGCCAATGAGGTCGACGCCTGTCGGGCCATCAAGGCCCTGAGCGTGCTGGGCAAGCCCGAGGCCGTCGAACCGATCATAGCGGCGGCGCACGATGCGCGCCCGGTCATTCGCAAGCATGCAGTCATGGCCGTGGCCCGGGCTGCCCCGCGCGAACACGGCAAGCTGCTGACGGAGAAGCTCCTTACGGATGAATCGGCGGATGTTCGCGCGGTCGCGGCGCGGGCCATCGGCGAGAGTTGGGACTACAAGCGCATGCCCGAACTGATCGTGGCCATGGACAAAGACTCCAGCGAGGAAGTCTTCCGCCAGGCCCAGCGATCCGCCTCGCGTATCTGCGGAATGGAGCCCGGCTACGAAACGGCCACCGACCTCGCCGCCCGCCGGGCGCAGGCTGTGAAGTTCTATGACCGGTGCTGGAAGGTCTACGGGGATATCCTCAATCGCTACCACGGCGACTACCTCGGCCGTGATGAACGCAAGAAGCAATAGAGTTCGTCCATGACGAGGCAGATTAGTTATTTCCGATAGAGTATCTATTCAATATAATAGATCATGCGAGGAGGAGGGGGCCGGTGTGAGACAAAGAGGAGTATTGGCTATGGTGAAAATGGACTCCGCCAGGGTGCGTAGTCGAGGAATGACTCTCACTGAGTTGCTGGTCGTCATCGCGGTTCTGGCCATTCTCGTGACCTTGTTGATGCCCTCGCTGAGCGGGGTTCTCTCCCGCACGCGCATGACGGTCTGCCGCAGCAATCTCATGCGAATCGGCCAGTGCCCGTCGCTGCAATTGCGCGACATGGACAAGACCGTGGCCGCAACATTGGCCGACCCCAAGGACTGGTACAAGGTCGTCCTCAAGGACGCCGACAACGCCAAGACCATCCTGCTGTGCCCCGAGAGCGCCACCAACGTCGTGGTCACCTCCGGCGGTACGCCGCCGTCGGGCGGCACGTCGCTGGCCGAAGAGGCGATGCGAACCTTCTTGCGGGACTATCGACAACGGATCACCAACGGCATTCCAAGCTGGGCGCCATGGCTGGCCGACCCGGTTGTGCTGTGGAAGACGGCGTTTCGGGACGTCTACATCCCTCTTGACGGTACAAGCTACTTTGCCCGAAAGATCAATGATCCGGAGCGCGAGTCGTTGCTGACGGTTCCTGCCGGATCCTATAACGGCGCCATCATCAAGGACCGTTACGGCAATCCGCTGACGATGTTGCTGGACACTTTCGGCGCTTCAGGCTATGGGGCCAACGCCCCGCAGTGGTGCTTCAAGTTCAACTACGAACCTGGCAGCAATCCCTACTGCAACTGGATCTATGCCGAATCGGGCATCATCCCTCCGGACTCCGACCCCGCCGGAGTGTGGCAAAGCTTCAAAAATACCGGCGGCTACTATGACACCGGCGTCGACCAGGGCACCGGCCAGACGTGGTGGTGGGGCGGACGCGCCGGTTACAAGTACTTCGGCCCCCAGGGCGAATCGCCATGTCAGAACGTGGGCATGTGGATCACGCACAAGGATGACGGCACCACGTCCATCGGCGTGCGCATCTTCACGGAGATGATGTATGGCCAGCCCAATCTCGTCAAGAAGGGCGACCTGACGCCTGACGACGTGATCGTGATACCCAACGGGTATGGCAGCCCTTCCAATCCGGCGTTCTCGGCTGCAAACTGGAACTCCCCGGATCGCGAGGGATATCCCAAGGTGTCTATCGGCACGCCCGGCAGCACCGGCGGCGACGGCGGAACACCCGGCGAAACCAACAGCCTGACCATCAGCTACGGCATCAATCCCCACCTTGTGGACGTGGCCGGGCTGGGGGCCGACAAGATCCTGGCGATTGACTACGAGCATCTGATCGTTCAGAACAACGATGAAGACTGGGCCGACACGAATCCCAGCTTCGCCCGCCACAACGGCAACGTCAACGTGCTGCTGCGCAGCGGATCCGTCAAGATGATGAATCCGACCGAGATCGATCCCACTATCCCGGGCACCGAAGCCCAGTATTGGTTGCCTTGAGATGCTGGAATTGAACTGGAGCTTGCACGGGGCGTTTCGCCGGCCTTGGATCTGGGTCGCCCTTGTCCTTTTGGTCGCCGGCGGGGTCTGGGTCTCTCGCACCGGCCTGGGCGGCGGCGACGATCAGATTGCCCGCATGGCCCAGAGCAAGGACGTCGAGGGTCTGGCGCAGGTGGCCGCATCGGGCAGCGAACTGGATTCCTGCCGCGCCGTCAAGGCGCTGGCCAATGTCCGAACGCCCCTGGCCCTGCAGGTGCTTCGCCAGCGAGCCCAAGACGACCGCGCGCCCGTGCGAGGCTCGTCGATGATAGCCCTGGCCCGCGCCGGCGGACGCAAGGAGATGACCCCGGCCGCAGCCATGCTCTCGCAGGACAAGAGCGCCGAGGCCCGCGCCGACGCCGCCAAGGCCCTGGGCGAGGCTTGGGACTGCGACCACGTCCCCGACCTGATCGCCGCGTTGGAAGACCCCGAGCCGGTCGTCACGCGGCAGGTGCAGAAGTCGCTGGCCCGCATCTGCGGGATCGAGCCCGGACAGACCAGTTCCGACCCGGCCGTCCAGCGCGAGCGGCTGATAAAGTACTACAAGGCATTCTGGAAACTTTCCGGGCCCGTCATCACGCGGTATCATTACGAGCACAGAGGCAAGTAGCCCTCTGCCCTCCTGCTCCAGGCCCGAAATGAAAATCACCACCGACTGGCACGTGCACTCCCGGCATTCCTGCGAATGCCACCAGATGGGCTCGACGATCGCCGATATCCTCGCCGCCGCGGCCGCTCAGGGCGTCGCCGACATGGGTATCTCCGATCATCTCCACAGCCGCTATAACCTGCCGGACCTGGCCGCCAGCCGCATCGAGTTTTTGGCGGCCAACCCTTCGCCGCGCGTGCACTTCGGCGTCGAGGTCACCTGCATGCGCCGCTGGGAGCTCGACCAGATCGACGCGGGCAACTACGCCGAGCCGCCCATTTACGGCCGCGGGCAGGACGGGCCCCTCAGCGAGCCCGCCATCGCCCTGACCGAGGCCGACGCGGCCATCCTGGGCATCGAGTACGTTATCGGCGGCGTGCATTGGGCGCGGGGCATCGAGCCGACGCCGCGGGCGATCATCGACTTCTTCCACAGCCAGCTCATGTACCTCGCCCAGCACCCACTGGTGCGGATCATCGCCCACCCGTGGTGGTGGCATAACCACTTCTACTTTCCCGACGGCACGTTCGTGCCCGGGCCGTGGATGGACGATTTTTCCGCCATCCCCGATGAGTATCACGACGAGTTCGCGGCCGCCTGCCTCGACAACGGCAAGGCCGTCGAGGTCAGCACGTGGTCGCTGGCGCCTTCGCACGGCGAAAAATTCCGCAGCCAGTACCTCGATTACCTGGTTGAACTGGGCAGCCGCGGGATCGTGCTGGCGGCCGGGACCGACCATCATGGCAATCCCTACAATACGAACTTCGGCGCGATCGAGATGGTGCTGGGCCGCCTTGGCCTGGCCGATCGCGATCTTTTCCGCCTGCGGCCCCGCGAGCACGCCCTGGGCGTCCCCGCCGAGCGGCTGCTCGACGCCCTGGGCCTGCGCAGCAACGACCTGTGGACCAACAAGCCCCTCTAATGATAATGAGGAACCTATGACCACGCAGCTATTCGTTTCCCCCAAAGGCAGCGACTCGAATCCCGGAACCAAGGCCAAACCGCTGGCGACACTGGCCGCCGCCCGTGACGCGGTGCGCAAGCTCCTGCCCAAAAAGCCCGCCAAGGGCGACATCACCGTCTGGATCGCCGGCGGCACATACCATCTGAGCGAGACTCTGGTGCTCGGTCTGGAAGACTCTCCGGCCGCCGGTCGCGTCGTCTACTCAGCCGTCCCGGGCGAAGAGCCCGTGCTCTCGGCCGGTGTTCGCATCGAAGGCTGGCGCAAGGCCGAGGGCGACCTGCCGGGTCTGCCGGCCAAGGCGCGCGGCAAAGTGTACCAGGCCGACCTGCCCCAGGGCGTTGGCTCGTTCCACACGATGTTCTGCGGCCTGACGCGCCTGCCCCGCGCCCGCTGCGAAGGCTTCACGCCGCCGGTCGAATCCAAAGGCTGGACGGGCGAGACGCCCGATACCCGCACGCAGATGCCCTTCCCACCTGGCGCGATGAAGAACTGGGCGAACCTGGCGGACGTGGAGTTCTCGATCGTCCCGGCGGCGCCGTGGACGATGAACGTGCTGCCCGTCGAGTCTGTTGATACGGAAAAGAACCTCTGTCGCGTGGCGTTCATGAGCACCTACGCGCTGACCAAACCGCGATTCGGAAAGTTCCAGAGTGGAAGCGTGTTTGTCGAGAACGTCTTTGAGGGGATGACCCAACCCGGGACGTGGGTTGTCGATTCCAGGGCGCGGAAGGTTTACATCTGGGCGGAGTCGGGGAAGGCGGGGAAACGAACGCCGAACGACAAGTCCAAAGCCGAGCTCATCGTGGATTTAGAAAACATCTTTGCCCCGCGCCTCACCGAGTTGGTGCGCATCGAGGGGAAGATCGATCCCGATGCGCCGCAGGACGCTCCGGTGCGCGGGATCGTCCTGCGCGGGTTGACGTTCGCCCACGGCGAACGGTTCACCTGGACCAAGAACCACGTCGGGTGGGGCTTGCAGCATGACTGGGAAATGTACGACGCCCCCTCGGCGATGCTGCGCCTGCGCGGCGCCGAGAAATGCACCGTCGAGGCCTGCCGCTTTACCGCCTCCGGCGGAACCGCCCTGCGCCTGGACCTGCACTGCATGGACAACCGCATCGCCGATAACGTCATCGAGCACGTCGGCGGAGCCGGCGTGCTGCTGGCGGGGTACGGCCTGGGCACCAAGGACGTCAACAAGCGCAACGCCATCGTCAACAATCACATTCACCACGTCGGCGAGACGTACTGGCACAGCAGCGGCATCTTCGCCTGGCAGAGCGGCGAGAACGTCATCGCCAACAACCTCATCCACAACATGCCCTACACCGGCATCGTCGCCAGCGGGCGAATCTGCCCGGATCCCAACGGCATGGCTGAGTGCTCGCGCAGCGTGCGGCAGAAGGAAGTCGACGCCGTGCTGGCCGACAAGCCGCATACCTGGCACAACCGCGAGCCGCTCATGCACTCGCGGCGAAACCAGATCGAGCGCAACGAGATCCGCGACGTGATGGAAGTGCTCGAGGACGGCAACTGCATCTACATCTCCGGCGCAGGCGGCGGCAACGTGGTGAGGAACAATTTCCTGCACCACTGCGAAAGCATCCACATGGCCGAGGGCATCCGCTGCGACGACGACCAGCACGCCACCCTCATCGAAGGCAACATCCTCTGGCGCATCGGCGGCCTGGCCAGCTTTATCGCCATCAAGGGCGTCAACGACGTGGTCAACAACATCATGGCCGTGCCCGTGCAGCCGCCGATGCGCGGCATGCTCTCGCTGGAGTGCGCGCCGATCAACTGGTCGCTGGTCGAGCGGAACATCTACTACGCCGTCAGCCGCAAGGACAAGGCCATCGGCCAGGGCATGACCTACTACCGCATGAACGTCTGGCTGCGCGACACGCGGGCCGACTACAACCTCTACTTCAATGCCGCCGACGCCAAGTGGGGCCAGCGCCTTCTCGACGAAGAGCGCCAGTACGGCATCGAGAGCCACGCAGTCGCCGCCGACCCTGAGTTTATCGATGTCGAAAAAGGCGACTTCCGCCTCAAGAAAACCTCCCCCGCCCTGAAGCTGGGCTTCGTGCCCATCGACCAGAAAGCCATCGGCCTGCAGCACGCTGTGGGGCCGCAATCGCTCAAAGCGCGGTAACCAGGAACCGGGGTGCGGTGCCACGCACAACTCCGTCGTGCGTGCCAATGTGTTTGGACCAAAGAAGATCGTTGGTGGGAAAGGGAATGGAACGGCGTTGTCGCGGCCGGCGGCAGAGCCTAAACTACCGGCATGTCTCCCAATGATGATGCTCGTGAACTTTTGCGATATGGCCGGCAGGTGGTGTTTGAACCGCTGGGGCTGAGCGGTCAACGACGGCTGGCGGCTTCACGCGCGGTGATTGTGGGAGTGGGGGGGCTGGGGTCGTGGATCGCGGAACTTCTGGCACGCGCGGGAGCGGGATTTTTGCGGCTGGTGGATCATGACCGCGTCGAGTTGACGAATATTCATCGCCAGGGGCTGTACGACCAGGCCGCGGCGGCTGCGGGGTTGTATAAGGTTGATGCGGCGGCCACTCGGCTGGGGGCGATCAACTCGGCGGCAGCGGTCGAGCCGGTGCGGCAGCGGCTGACGAAGGAGAATGTCGCGGCGCTGGCGGGCGACGTGGACTTGATCGTCGACGGGACGGACAACTTTCCCACGCGGTTCGTGCTCAATGATTTTGCCGTCCGGACGGGGCGGCCCTGGGTTTTTGCCGGCGTCGTCGGCGCGCAGGGGCAGACGATGACGATCATTCCGCCCCGCACCGCGTGCCTGCGGTGCGTGTACGATCAACCGCCCCCGCCGTGCAAAGACCCCACCTGCGCCGCGGCGGGCGTGCTCGGTCCGGCCGTGGCGGCCATCGCTGCCGTGGCGGCGATGGAGGCTCTGAAGATTCTCAGCGGGCGCGGCGACCAGGCCAGTCGGTACCTGCTGAAGATGGACTTCTGGAGCGGTGCGGTGCAACGGATCGACGCCACGGCGGCGGCGGCCGACGTGCCCTGCCGCTGCTGCAAACAGAAACTCTTTGATTTCCTGGACTAGAATGGGACACAATCTGGTGACACAGGCCTACCAGCCTGTGTCGCATGGTTATGCAGTCGCAGCCTGGAAAGGCTGCGCCACCAGACGAGGAGTAGACGATGGGCCGGATACTGGACGACATCACGCAGGCGATCGGCAACACGCCACTGGTTCGCATCCGAAAGATCATCCAGAGCCACGCCACCGTGCTGGCCAAGATGGAGAGCCTCAACCCGATGGGCTCGGTCAAGGACCGCATCGGCCTGGCGATGATCCAGGCCGGCGAGCGCGACGGCAGCATCGTCCCCGGCACGCTGATCGTCGAGCCCACCAGCGGCAATACGGGCATCGCCCTGGCGTTCGTGTGCGCGGCCCGCGGGTACAAGTGCGTGCTGACCATGCCCGACTCGATGTCCATCGAACGGCGAAAAGTCCTGCGGGCCCTGGGGGCCGACCTGGTGCTGACGCCGGCCGCGGAGGGCATGCCGGGGGCGATCAGGAAGGCCGAGGAACTCGTCAAGACCACCCCGCGGGCGTTCATGCCACAGCAGTTCAACAACCCCGCCAATCCCGAGATCCACCGCACGACAACGGCTGAAGAAATCTGGCGCGACACCGGCGGCAAGGTTGACATCTTCGTGGCCGGCGTGGGCACCGGCGGAACGCTTACGGGCGTGGCCGAGGTGCTCAAGAGCCGCCGCCCCAGCGTGCAGATCGTCGCGGTCGAGCCGGCCCAGAGCGCCGTGCTCACCCAGGCTCGCAAAGGCGAGGTGCTCAAGCCCGGCCCGCACAAGATCCAGGGCATCGGCGCGGGGTTCGTGCCCGGCGTGCTGAACATGGACCTCGTCGACGAGATCATGGCCGTCGATCACGACGCCGCCATCGCCATGGCCCGCCGCGCCGCCCACGACGAATCGCTCTTTGTGGGCATCAGCTCGGGCGCTGCCCTGCAGGCCGCGTCTGAACTGGCCGCACGCAAGGAAAACAAGGGCAAGGTGATCGTGGCCATCATGCCGTCCTTCGGCGAGCGGTACCTCTCGACCGCGCTATTTGAGCACCTGGAAGGTTGAGGCCGCCGTGCGGCGTTTTGTCGATCTCCACACCCACAGCACCGCCAGCGACGGAACGCTGCCACCGGCAGACCTGATCGCCCTTGCCGACCGCCGCGAACTGGCGGCCATCGCCCTGACCGACCACGACACGCTCGACGGCCTGGCCCCGGCGCGCCAGGCCGCGGCGGCGTTTCCTGAATTGAAGTTCGTGCCGGGCATCGAAGTCTCGGCCCAGCCGCCCTCGGGCACGCTGCACATCCTGGGCCTGGCATTTGACGAGAAGGCGCCCTCGATTCTCGATCTAGCCGATTTTCTTCGCAGCGGCCGGCGTGAGCGAAACCCGGCCATCGTTGCGAAATTGCAGCAGCTTGGCGTCGCCATCGACATGGAAGACGTGCTCGAAGCGCTCGTCGAAGCCGGCGGCGGTTCCGGCGTCACTGAAGTGACCCGCCCGGAAGAACCCGGCGCGTCGCACCTGGTCGTCAGCCGCACGCACATCGCCCTGGCGATGCTGCGAAAAGGCTACGTCGCGACAACCGCCGAGGCCTTCGACAAGTACATCGGCAAGGGCAAACCCGCCTACGTCGACCGCCCGCGCAAAAGTGCCGCCGAGACTATCGCAGCCATCCGCGACGCCGGTGGCATTTCCGTTCTGGCCCATCCGGTGCAACTTAACTGCGCCAACAGCGCGCAGATCGAGCGAATCGTTCACGATCTGAAAGACAGTGGCCTGGACGCCATCGAGGCCTACCACAGCCAATCCGGTCCCGAGTTGACGCGTGCATTCATGGAACTGGCCAGGCGTTTCAACCTGGCAATCACTGGCGGCAGCGACTTCCACGGCGCCCCTAAACCCGACGTGTCGGTGGGCCGCCCGCGCGTGCCCCTGGCGGCATTCAACGAGCAATTCCTGGCCAGACTCTTCGCGCGGTCGTAGCCATGCTGGTACGAGGCAGAGGCGCAGGCCTCAGGCTATTTCAGGATCGTCCCAATCCGACTCCATCGTATCGTGCCGGGCTTCTCCGTCGGATTCGGGGATGCGCTTAAGGGCGTGAACTCTGGAGACCGTGGCACTGCCGAGGCATACACGATCCCGGCCAACGCACGGACTGCGTTAACGTTCACGCAGCCCCAGTAGCGGCTGTCGAGACTTGCCGCGCGATTGTCTCCCAGCACAAAGAGCTTGCCCGCAGGGACGATCAGCGGGAATTGCTGGGGAGGGAACTGGTCGTTTTTGAAGAGCGGACAAGCCCCCTGAGACTGGCCGTTGACGAGGACATTCCCATCCTGTATGTCCACTTTGTCGCCTTCGATGGCGATTACCCTCTTGACCTGCGTCCCGAGTTGAGCAACGGGCGCAGCAAAGACGACAATATCGCCTGCCCGCGGCGCTCGCAAGGCCAGCGTCAGCTTGTCCGTCATCATCCGGTCGCCGCACTGGATGGTCGGGGCCATGCCCCCGGTCGGCACCGCAAAACTTTCAATAAGCGTCCATCTCATTCCAAAGGCCAAACCAATAACCAGGACTGACGCGATGAAGTACGCGGCCGTTGCCCTCCAGAAGCCGGTTTGAAAAATGAGTGCCGCCAGTTTTGCGCTACCGACAAAGAGGGCGATCGCTGCGATCAGGTTCAGTGCAACATCGTTGTCCTTGAGAAACTTCAGCGTGAAGAACATGGCGACGACGTTCGCGGCAAATATCGCCAGAAAGGCTTTATAGGCTCGGCCTATGGTCGCCCCGCCGACGCGGACCAGTCGGGCAGCAGCAAACAGTAGAAGCGGATCTACCACCAGGATCATCAGACCCAACGTCGCGATGATGACTACAGGCACAATTTTACCCCAATCAAAATCGACAGCAAGGCTGCGCGCAATCCTACGCGCTTTCCCACATAGATATAATTGCCACGCGGCGGCAAGACAAGAACTCCTCTCTGAAATGAGCCTCGAAGAGGCTCGAGGATTTAGCCGGAGGCGTAAGCCTCCGGGGAACGTCTTCTTTATCTTCCCGCCTCGCAGAGGCGGAAGGGGTTCTCAACCGTCGTCGTGCCTGCTCAAGCATAGGTCTTATGTGTCTTATTGGTCCTATGCTCTTCCTTGTTGATAGGACATATAAGACGAATAGGACCTATAAACAGCCTCCGCTAACCGCCCCGCCTACACTCGCCGGATCACGCCCACGACCACGCCTTGGATCGCCACGTTGCGGGCGTAGATCGGTTTGTACTTGCGGTTGGCGGGCTGGAGGCGGATGCGGTCTTTTTCTTTGTAGAAGGTCTTGAGCGTGGCTTCGCCGTCGGCCAGCAGGGCGACGACCTTGTCGCCGTTGCGGGCGGTATCGCTGCGGCGGCAGATGACATAGTCGCCGTCGGCGATGTGTTCCTCGATCATGCTGTCCCCGGTGACTTCCAGGGCGAAGGTCGAGCCGCCGACGTTGAAAAGCTCGTCCACGTCCAGGCTGCGCGTGTCTTCGATGGCCTCGATCGGCGCACCAGCGGCGATGCGGCCCACCAGCGGGATGCGGCTGGGCGTTTCGTCCTCAAACGAGTAATCAGGCCGGACCTGTAAAGAGCGAGCCTTGTGCTTTGGCCCGCGAATGAGCAGACCTTTTCTTTCCAGGGCGCCGACGTGTTCGAAGACCGTCACCTTGGTAAGCCGCAGATGGTCGCCCATCTCCTGCATCGTCGGGGAATAGCCGCATCGGTTGCGAAAGTCGCGGATAAACCTCAAGATCTCCAACTGCCGGGGCGTCAAAGTCTCTGTCTGCATGATTGTTCTCCTGGGCGCCGCTGGCCGCGAGCGGTCCCGGCGAGCTGACAACGTAGCCTCGCGATGCGGTCAGGCGGCCGTCAGGCGGTTGAGGCAGTGCCACCTGCTCCACCGGCGCCGAACCTCTGGCCAACACGACACTATTCTCACGGCTGCGATAACCCAGCATGCCCGCCAGCGTGGCCCAGAACCCGCTGCCGATGTCCTGGCGACGCCCCTGGCGTGCCGGGTGCTTCTGCCAAGCGATGCCGCCTGGGCCGACGCTGACCAGCGGCGCTTCCAGTCCTGCCGCAGCGGCCTCATCACCAGCTTTGGCCATCGGCGGTTCCTGCGGCAGCGGGGCGAACCACGCCGGCCAAGCCGTGCGGTACAACCCGCCGGGACCGAACTGGCACACGGGCAACGTTTCTTTTTCTACCGGATACATCAGGCCATCCGCGGGCATTGCAGGGCCAGCCCGCCGCCCATCTCGTCTCAGGTTGTTATGTTGGTCTTTCATTTGAATACTACCCTAACATCGGCCAAACGCAAAGCAAAAGGTTAGAAAATCTTCCCGCCTTCCGTGGCCGCGTCCCCGTGGTCGCGGCAATCCATCGCCGCGAACGTGTCGATACGCAATATATTGAGCGCCCGTCGAGTTCCACCCCTACTGCTGGCATTTCATCTATCGTCGCGCGATTTACCGGGACTTGATGAAAATGGCGACAAAAAGGATCGCTGGAAATCGTATCGCGCGGGCGAGGCGCCCACGGCACTGGCCCAAGAGAGATGTCCGCGACAGTAAAAAAAGCCGCCCTGCTTCTTGGGGCAGGGCGGCATAGAAACGTGGTGGTGTTGCTCAGAAGCCCGGCGTCTCGCCGGATGCGTTTGGCGGGCGGGTCTCGAGCATCTGGCGCAGATACCGGTTCTCGCGCCGGGTGGCCTCGAGGTCGAATAGCATGTATTTCATTTGCAGGCGGAGCTGATCGAGGTCGGCCTCGAGCGATTCGGTTTCTGCGGAGATCAAGTCGCTGGACAGCACCGGGTCGGAAACGTATCTAGCGTCGGGCACGCCGGAGGCGCGAATTGCGTCGCGCAATTCCGCGAGGCGCTCTTTGAGAGCTACATCGTTCATAATTACACCGGACCCCTGATTGCACGGCATCCGCTTCCTCTAAAACGGCTACCGCTAGTCTCCTAAGCTCCTGATAACAAACTTGTGCCAATATATTACAGCAAGACGGGGAATTCTTCAAGCGCTAATCCGCCATGGCGGGTTAATTTTCTGAAATAATAGTCGGGTTTTATCCTAGAATCCAGGCGTTTTGAGTATTGTGTAACCTCCCGGGACCGCTGCGGCACATTACCGCAGACGCCGATGAACGGACCTGATACCATGACAGCGGCATGAAGAAGAAGATCGATCTCATTCTGGCCTCGTCGAGCCCGCGGCGCAAGAGCCTGCTCGCCGAGTGTGGCATCGCGTTCACGGCCGTCGAACCGCCGCTGGACGAGCCCTCGACGTTGCCTGCCGAGATGACGGCATCGCAGGCGGCCGAGGCGCTGGCCTATTACAAAGCCCGCAGCGTTTCCCAGTGGCACCGCGACAGCTTGGTGCTCGGCGCCGATACGGTGGTAGCCGCGGCGGACGGGCGCATCCTGGGCAAGCCCGCCGGGCGCGACGACGCACGGGCGATGCTCGAGACGCTATCGGGCAGCCGCCACAGCGTCATCACGGGCGTGGCGCTGCTGGGTCCGCCCCGGGGGCGGCTGATCGCCTCGGAGACCACCTTCGTGACCATGCGCCCCATGAGCGAAAGCGAGATCGTCGCGTACCTCGACAGCGGCGAATGGCAAGGCAAAGCCGGCGCCTACGCCATCCAGGAAACGGCCGACCGATTCATCACGCGAGTCGAGGGCAGCTTCAGCAACGTGGTGGGTCTGCCGATGGAACTGCTCCAGCGCATGCTCGCCCTGGCCGCCAAAGGCCCTGACGAACCGTCCCGCCGCCCCAGCAAGGAGTTCCTTCCATGATGCGCGGGGCCGGGGCCATCCTGATCGCCGCGGCGATGCTGGCGGGCGGCTGTTCTGAGCCCGCCCAACCCTCCAGCCGGACCGTCGCCGGCGCCGGTCCGACCGCGGCCGTCAACGGCCACGTCTGGCGTCTCGAGCTCGCCCAGACGTACGAGCAGCGCTACCAGGGGCTCGGCGGGCGCACGAGCATGGCCGACGACGCGGGCATGCTGTTCATCTACGACAACCCGCAGGTGCTCGACTTCTGCATGCGCGGCTGCTTCATCGACCTGGACATCGCCTTCCTCGACGAGCAGGGCGTGGTGGTGGCGACGCACACGATGAAGGCCGAGAGCGACCGCGTCGGGCGCGTCACATACAGCTCGGGCCAGCCCGCCCAGTACGCTCTGGAGGTCGCAGCCGGTTCGCTGGCCCGCCACAAGGTCAAGGTCGGCAGCCAGATCCGCATCTCGCGATGAAGTCGCGCGCCATCCGCTGTTAAAGCCTTCCCCCCGTCGCGACGATGAGCCTTACAGGAAAACCGCCGCCCCGCGGACATTTCGCGCGGATGAGAGGGCTTTTCTTGAACAGGCAACCGAAGGTCATATGGTGCTCCGATGAACCGGCGCCCTCCAACATCCTGGAGGCCACGCGGGGATGGACCTTTGCCACGCGCAGCCTTGCCGGCGGCGTCCATGACAAGAACGCCGAGTGGTTGACCGTCGTGCATCCCAACGGCCAGTCCGCCGACCCCGCGGCCATGGTGCAACTGCTTGAGGGCCTCGCCCAGTCGCCCGGACTGTGCGTGATCATGCTCCCCCGCAGCGCGCCGGTGGCCTGGGCGCTGGTCGGCCAGGACAACCGCTGCGTCGCCATCGACATCGATACCCCGGCCGACCAATTGGCCGCCAAGTTCGAGACCCTCGCCCGCGTCGAGCCGATGGTCCGCAGCCTGCGCAGCGAACTGACGGCCGCCCACTGCGCCCGCGCCGGGGCCGCCGACGCGGTGGCCAGCCTCAATGAGGAGATGCAACTGGCGGCCAAGCTCCAGCAGGACTTCCTGCCCCAGCGCCTGCCGGAGGTTCCGCCGGCCCATTTCGCCGCGCTGTTCAGTCCGGCCAGTTGGCTCAGCGGCGACATTTACGACGTCACCCGCCTCGACGAGCGGTTCATCGGTTTCTACGTCGCCGACGCGGTGGGGCACGGCCTGCCGGCGGCCCTGCTGACGATGTTCATCAAGAAGGCCCTGCAGACCAAGCGTGTCAGCGGCAACAGCTACCAGATCATCCCGCCGGACCTGTCGCTGCGCGAGCTCAACGCGTCGATCTGCCAGCAGAACCTTTCCTCGTGCCATTTCTGCACGGCCGTCTACGCCATCCTCAACACCCAGACGCTTCAGATGACCTACAGCCGCGCCGGCCACCCCGAGCCGCTGCTGCTGGGCGCCGACGGCTCGATCCGCCCTCTGCCCTGCGAGGGCAGCCTGCTGGGCGTGTTCCCCGAGGCCGCCTTCCAGGCCTGTACGGTGCAACTGGCGGCAGGCGACCGCGTCGTGCTCTACAGCGACGGCGTCGAGGAAGCCCTGCGCACGATCACCGCCCAGCCGCGCCGGCCGATGAGCGACCTGCTGACGCCATGGTCGAGCTTGTCGTGCGACGACCTGATCGCCGCGCTGTCAGCCCAGATCGACGCCCACGCCAAAGCCAGCGACGACATCACCGTCCTGACCCTGGAAATCGCCCGGTGACCCGGATATTTCACCTGGCTTTCACCACAATTGCGATTCCTTGCACTTTGTTGTACTTTTCACAGCCACAGCGGTTTCGTGCATAGAGGCCGCGTGGGCGCAGCGGTGGCTCTGATGCAGCGACGCGTCTGCTCCCAAAAGACACCCGGCCAAGGCAACAATTGTCTCTTCTTGTCTGTTTTTCGCGTGATTCAGACAAGGATGGTTCTATAACACCATTAGCTACAGGTATTTATGGAAATACGACCATTGTCCCCCCTGACAGCCAGACAATCCACGCCGGTGCTCAACTGATCGGGACGCCTATCTATGCACAACCCAGACTTTTTGGTTGTGCCTCGCCAAGCTCACTGCTGGGCAAAGACCCTCTTAAGTAGTGCCGTTGTGCGCGCGGCCGGATCCTCACGGATGTGCTGCTCTTCCTGGGCCACCACCTTGAACAGGCCCTCAAGAGCGCGGCTGGTAACGTAATCCTCGATGGACGGCAATTGCGGCTTGGTCGCCAAGGGGATGGCGTTGTATCGCCCGACCAAGTCGTTCCAGCTCTTCACGACGCCCAGCTTAGCCATTTGGTCAGACACGATTGGCTTGTACAGGTTCTTCAGAGGGTCGGTGGTCTTCTGACGGAAGTAGTCAGTCGCCCCCGTCTTGCTGCCGCCTGTGAGTATCAGCCGTGCATCATCGAAGGTCATCTGCTTGATGGCGTCAATGAAAACCGGACCTGCCTGAGTGGCGGCGTGCTCTGCCGCCGCATTCATCTGCCGCTCAAAGGCATCGACCTGCCCGCCCAAGCCGACCTTTCGCAGTGTGGCCGCGGCCCCGGCGAACTGCGACGGCACGGCAATCTTGAGCAGGGCATCATTGAAGTACCCGCCCGGGCTGGAGGTCTTAACCACGGCGTTATTGGTGCCAACCTTTAGAGCTTCCTGCAGGCCGCGGGCAATGGTGTTGTCGTCCAGCGGTATGCCCATGCCCGCCACCATGGTGTCAAAATCCGAGTTGCAGCCGCCGGAAAATGCGGCGACGCCTATCGCCACCACAAGCATGCATCGCATTGTCATGGCACGATCTCCTTCAAGTCTAAGCGGATTATTTCTTGGGAGCGCCGAACAGGTTCTTGAGCGGCGCGCCGAGATTCTTGTTGATGTCCTCGGTCGCTTTGTCGGCGTTGGCCTTGAGCTGGGCAGCCGCGTCGCCGGAAGTCTGCTGAAGCATTTTGCCCGCCTGCTCGCCCATCGCGTTGGCCGTGGAGGCCAGGTCGGCGTTCAGCAATCTGCTGAGGTCGCCGGGAATGTCGCCCCTGCCCTTTTCCACAACGGCGGCGATAACGGCAGGAAAGATTCTGGCCACCAGCGTCCCGATCGTCGCGCCGTCGGGACCGTCGCTGGAGAGGTTCTTCAATTCGATGGCCGGGACCTTGACGCACACGGGCTTGCCGCTTCCCAGGTGAAAGTTCGCCACCACGTTGCGGATCACCAGCGTGTCCACGCGGATCTTCTTGCCCGGCCCCTTGTCGGCAGCCGGCTCCTTCGATGAAGGGCCGCCGGCCTTGGCGTCCTTGCCGCCCAGTTGCTTAACGTGGTCGAGGATGACGGAGACATTGTTCTTGCCGCCGGCCAGTTCAATATTCACGTCCAGCCCATCAAGAACGAACGACGAAACCTCCACGGGGCTACCGATGACGCTGGAAGGCTGCACTTGCAGGCTGAATAGCCCTGCGAGAACCAAGTGTGGACTCTTGAAGCCCTCCGGATTGGCGATCTTGAGCTGGTCGATGCGGGTGCTGCCATTGAGCAGGCTGATATTCACGTCCTCGGCGGCCGTGTCAACACCGAGGGCATACTTGCCGCCCTGCTCGATGCCACTCTTGGCCAGCTTGTCGATCATGGCCCATGTCCCGCCGACGACAACGACGATCAGAATCAGGATAACCACGATGACGCGAACGACGATCTTTTTCATGACTTGCTCCTTATTCCAGAGACATTAGAGAATCAGGCTCCTCTCGGAAGCCGCGAGTCGATGCACAATTCCGTCCACCTACGCTTTTTGTCTGCCCATCCCAGGACCAGCCAGTTCGGTAATATCCTCAAGGGTCAAAAGGGCGAACTCGCAGTCGCTGAAGCGGAAGGGCATCGCGGTGACCCAGACGCGACGGTCCTCGTTGGCGCCGTCGATAAGGCGACGGATGGTTGTCAACTTGCGGTGGGTGCTCTTGCCGCGACAGGCGTTCTCCAAGGCCACTCGGACATCGCATGGGCAGGAAAAGCTCTTGCCACAGACTTCTTTCTCGGCATGGCGGCAGTGCAGGAAATCGCCGCAAAGTCGCCGTTCCGTAGTATCCTTGTTGAGGCCGACGAAGCGTGCGGCTGCTGCATTCATGTCGACTACCGTCCCGACGACATCAACGAGCACAACTATGGAGGGAATGCAGTCGAGCACATCCCGATAGACTTGAGCATCGAGGCAGACCCACCTTTGGCGCACTTCGGCAACCAGCTCCCGATACATCTCGTCAAGTCGATCCGAATCCATTGTTCTCGCTCCTGCTCTAAAGCTGCTACACGCATTATGAGCAAGTCTTTGACAGATAGCAACCATGCGAGGAAGCCACGCGTCCGCAGGGGACGACACGATGTTCACGGGCAAGATGCCCGTGCTGATGGCCGTGCTGTTGGAACGCAGTTCTGTCCTTGACCGGATGGGCTATAGTGGCGACAATGCCCCTTCTATTGCCATGGAAATGCAACGCAAACGCAAACCCTGGATGTTCGTGGCGGCGGTGCTGGCCTGGTTGGTGCCGGGGGCGGGGCACGTGTACCTCGGCCGACCGGTCCGCGGGGCGATCATCTTCATCATCATCGCCGCGACGTTCTGGTCCGGCGTCGGCATTGGCGGGGTGATGACCGTCGACCCGCGCGAACAGCGGTGGTGGTTCATCGCCCAGATGTTCGCCGGCTCGCACGGCCTGATCGGCTGGCGCCGCAGCCGCAGCATCGATATCGAAGCGGCCCAGATCGTCCACGACAAAGCCGTGCAAAAGCTCCAGGCCGATCGGAACTTCAACGCCAACCGCTATGCCGCCAGCGCGGCCGCCCGGCAGGAAGCCCTGGTTGAAATGGGCGTGGCGCTGCCGCCGCAGGTGGCCAACGTCGCCCAGTCGTACGCCGGAATCGCCGGCCTGTTGAACCTGTTGTGCATCTTCGACGCGCTGGTGCTGGCGGCTGCCGGCGTCAGCGGCGAACCGCGGCGCGAAGAAACCCAGGAGCCATCCAGGTGATCGCGGCCTTGTTCTACAATCCGGTGGCCCTGCCCTGGGGCTTGCAGGTCTGGCTGATGCTGCCGCTGTGCCTGTCGGTGGCGGTGGTTTATAAGACCGTTCGTGTCAAGCACTTGCATCAACTGCCGCTGGCGGTGCTGGGGCTGGTATGCTACATCGTGCTGGGTCTGGGCGCCTTGGGCGCTGCCCTGGCGGCAGTCCATGCCTGGTGGCCGTAGAAAAAACGCAGCATCTTGCCCATGAGTACCACGGGCGTCCCCGAGGGACAGGTCCCGCCCGTGCAAATTGCCGGGAATGGCCGAGACGGCCATGCTTCTTAGTGACTTTGTGGTGAAATCCCCGCCTGCGATTTCTTTGCCTCTTTCTCGTCCCCGCCGCCGCGTCGACCGTAATAATGTCGAAAGTTGGATTAGGCCCGATGCCTGCCTATAGTGTTGCAGATGACCGATCAGCATTAAGGCCGAGGCTTATGCGATACGACCGAATCATCATGGACGTGCAATCCCAGGATGATTTCTTCAGTTCGTCCGGCGCCTGCTACATTCCGGCCGCGGCCGTGGCTCGCCGGAACATCGCCGCGCTCTTCCGCTGGGCCCGCCAGGACGACATCCCCGTCATCAGCACCGTGCTGCGCGTGCATCCGCACCGGATCGGTCCGATGGCCGACGTGCCGCACTGCGTGGACGGTACGGACGGCGAGGACAAGCTGGCCGAGACCATCCTGCCGCGGCGAACCAATTTCGGCTTGCGGAACACCACCGACCTGCCGGGCAGCATTTTCGAGACGGTGCAGCAGGTCATTTTCGAGATGCGCTTCACCGACATCTTCAAGCACGAGCGGGCCGAGCGCCTGCTGACCGAGCTGAATGTCGGGACGTTCATCCTCTGCGGGGCCGGGCTGTCGCAGGGCATCCAGCAAGCGGCTGTGGGCCTGCGATCGCGCGGGTTCGCGGTGGTGCTCGCCCGCGATGCGGTGGTGGCCCTTCCGGGCCCGGGTCTGGAGATGGCCCTGAAGCAGATCCAGGCCAAAGGCGTGATCTTCGCCCCGACGTCCGAGATCATCCTCACCCACCCTGTCCGCCGCCATCAGCCCCTGCGCCTCCAGACGCAGAAGTAGCGGCTGGTGTGCTGCCAGAAAATCCAGGCGATCCTCAGGGGTTTGCCAGGAGATTCTCCGTCACCCAGTTGTACTCGCGGGCCAGGGCGGCCGGGAGGTCCGGTGCGGCCAACTCGGGCGGCAGGACGGCGAAGGTGTAGGTTTCGATCTCCAGATGCTCCGTCAGGCCGCCCGCGATGCGCTGGGGCAGGGCGTCCTTGAGCTGCGCAGCGGTGGACCGAAGTTCGCCGCGGGCGCTGAAGAACAGCGGCACGTGGAAGTGCACGCGCCACTGCCCGGCCGGGTCGGCGCCCTCCAGGGCGTGGGGCAGGTCGGGGTAGGACTGGATCTGTCCCGAGGCGCCGCGCACTTTCACCTGGTGCAGATACACGCGCTCGTCGAAGGCCGCCAGCGCGGCTGGGGCGTCGGCGCCGGGGCCGACCGACAGCGCCGAGCTGAGGTGGATCTTTGCCACGCCAACGCCGGCGGCTGAGAGCTTGTCCAGGCTTTCACCGAGGTCCTCGAACTCGACGGCCATGTGCGCGGTGTCGAAGCACAGCCCCACGCGGCGGGCGAGGATGTCGGCCGCCGCCTGCTCGTCGCGGCCGTTGCGCTCCAGCCAGGCGGCGCCGGTTTCCTTCATCGGACCGGCAAAGAACGCGACGGCCTCGTCGGTGGTCTCTATGTAGCAGTCGGGCTCGGGCTCCAGGGCCAGGCAAATCTCGCGGCCGGTGCGGGCGTGCAGCTCGTCCATGTGCAGCGCTACGGCGGCGATGTTCTCGACCATCGCCTGCACCTGCGAGGGCCCGTGGATCCAGCCCTTGTACGAACCGGGCACGGTGGAGATGCTGCCGCTGACGCCTTCGGGCAGCACGGCAGCGAGGATGTCGGCCAATTGCAGCGTATAGGTCCGGCGCGACTCCTGCCGCCAGTCGGGGCGGTAGACGTCCTGCTTGACGGCAGTCTTGTGAAACTGCCCGTACGGAAAACCGTTGATCGTGAAGACGTACAGGCCGCGGTCGGCCAGGAAACGCCGGAACTCGGCCAGCCGCCCGCCCTCGAGCAGTTCCCCCGCCGCACGCGCGCCCAGCCGCAGACCCAGCCCGAACGGCTGCGTCCAGCCCAGGCGATCACGCACGGCGATGGCGCTGGTGGCGATGGCTGACAGATTCTCCGCCCACGTCTCGCCCGGATGGACGTTGAGGCAGTACGTCAGATGCAGCGGAGGTTTTGAGCGGATGAGCATTTCTTGTTTCCGATAAGACGAACACGAATGTCACGAATAAGACGAATGGGAAATACTTACAACCTTGCCACGAAGATCACAAAGGTCACAGAGAAGAGAAAGCGATCTGAAATCAGAGCTCTTGCCCCGTCTCCTTCGTGTTCTTTGTGGCTAAGCTTTTCTCTTTGACCCATTCGACCCATTCGTGTCATTCGTGATCTCTCTGTCGCGGCGCGAAAGCCAAGCCAGCGCGTTCTCGATCCGGCCGGCGTCCATGTGGTGCACTTCGCACTTGCGGCCCAGGCCGTCGGGCAGCGTGATCGTCAACGTGCCGCCCAGGTGCTCCTGGAACTGGCGCAGACCTTCGAGAATCTCGAGCTCGCCTTGGTCAGTGCGGCGGGCCAGACAGGCGTCCCACACCGGCAGGCCGCAGGCAATCATAGCCGCCAGCACGCGGTCAAACTCGGCCGGCGTGATCAGCCCCTGCGACATCGCGCAGTGCAGGTCGATGGCGATGCCGATAGCGACGGCCTGCCCGTGGCCGACGGCGTAGGCGGTCATCGTCTCAATCTTATGCGCGGCCCAGTGGCCGAAATCCAGCGGGCGGGCCGAGCCGGTCTCGAACGGGTCGCCGCCGTCGCGGATGTGCTCCAGATGCAGGATGGCGGTGCGGCGGATGATTTCTTCCATCGCGGCGGCGTCGCGGGCGGCCAGCGCGGCGGCCTGGGCGCACAGCACCTCCAGCAGCGCCGCGTCCTTAATAAGGGCGACCTTGAACGCCTCGGCCAGTCCTGCCGTCCAGTCGCGGCCGCTCAGCGTGGTCAGCAGATCGAAGTCGTTGAGCACCGCGAAGGGCGGGGCGAACGTGCCGACGAAGTTCTTGGCCCCGTGCTCGTTCATGCCGGTCTTGACGCCCACGCCGGCGTCGTCCTGGGCCAGCGTCGTGCTGGGCAGCCGCACCAGGCGCAGGCCGCGGTGCACTAGCGAGGCGGCAAAGCCGACCATGTCCAGCACCGCACCGCCCCCGATGGCAATCACGTAACTCTGGCGGTCCAGGTGCGCGTTGCCCAGCGACGACATCACAGAGCGAACCAGGTCCCAGCTCTGCTTGGCGTCTTCGCCGCCACGGACGAGCTGCGGCGGCAGGGCCAGTTCCGCGCGACCGGCGCGGGCATGGAAGTATTCGACGACGGCCGCGGACAACTGCGGCCAGGCGGCCGCCAGGCCCGCGTCGATGAAGACGGCGGCGCGATGCACGCGTTTTTCGCCGAGGCGTTCGAGCACGTCCAGGAGCAGGTTGTTGTCCGGGGCGAAGAGCCCGCGCGTGAAGTACACCGGGTAGTCGAAGGATACGCTGAAGTGCTGATGGAACACGTGCCCTTCGGCGCGGCCGGTCTGGGACGGAGCGGGAGTGTTGTCAAATTCAGTCATACGTGCCTTCGTGCAACTGGCGGGCCAACCTGAAACTTGCGACAGCGGCCGGCCGCTACTTCGTGTCGCGGACATCGTGTCCGCCAGTGCCGCGGGCGTCTTGCCCGCGGAAACTGCGTCATTCGCCTCTGGTGAAGGCAAGAGGCCCTCACCATGCGCGGGCGAGACGCCCGCGATACGGCGCGGCCGCGTTGCACAAATTCAGTGCGAGGCGTCGCAAAGAATGTGCAGTCGCAGCACGGGCATCATTGCCCGTGCTACTTTAAGTAGCTTTCGACGGCCCGCGCCAGGTCCGCAAGGTCTGATCGCTTGCCCAGGTCGGCGGTGCATGCCCAGGCGACTTTTCGGGCCGGGCCGGTCAGCCCGTGCGTGCCGGCGACCTTTCGCGCGTCGGTGCTCACGCCCGGCGGCCACAGCGACAGGAACAGCTCGCAGGGGTCGAATCCGGGCTTGTTGTGGATGTCTACGTGCGTGGCGTAGTCGGGCGCCTCGCGGGCGTGCGTCCACCACGGGTAGGCGAACCACGCCCCTTCCCCGGCCAGCAGCACCAGCTCGCCGCTGTTGGGGTGATTCAGGCCGGCGGCGCGAAGCTGCGGTCCTTGTAGAACCGCCGCCACGCCCGGAAGTTTCCGCAGCACCGCAGCGGTCTGGGCGATGTCGTCGGGGAATCGGACGTACACGTGGGCGACCTCGTGGTCGACCATCGCGAAGGCGCGGCTGGTGTGCAGGTCGCCGTAGAGCATCCCGCGCACGTTTCGCACGGCCAGCAGCCCTTCCGACAGCAGGGCGGCGTTGGGGAAGACCGCCCCGGCGGTGACCTGGTGGATCGCGTAGTCGCCGAAAACGAGCACCTGGTAGCCCAGGCGCTGGGCGGCCTCGACCAGTTGCGCCAGTTGCACGCCCAGCAGATCGAGGGCCTTGCGGCTTCGCTCGTGCGCCGGGCCGTAGCGCTGCAGGTCATAGTCGAGCGTGGGCAGGTACGTCAGGCACAGGTCGACAGGCCCGGCGGCCCCTTGCAGCACCTCGATGGTGGCCGCGGCGATCCAATCCCCCGCCCGAGGCGAGGCGGCTGGGCCCCAGTAGTCCTGAAGCTTGAAGGCGCCGAGCTTGGCGGCCAAGTCCCCATACAGCGAGGGCGGCTGGCTGTAGCAGTCCTGGATCATACGGCCGTGATGCTTGTGGATCGGCGCCGGCGAGAGCACGACGTCGACGCACTCGCCCAGGCTCTGCTGCCAGAAGAGCATCGCCGTGCGTTTGCCGGCGAGGCTGAAGTCTTCCCAGATGCGCTGCCCGCTGACCAGGGCGCTGGACTGCTCCCAGAACATCGCCCGGCGCAGCGTGCGGTGGAAGACCCCGTTGGCGATCATCCCGTGCTGCGCCGGCAGCGAGGCGGTGCGGAACGTCGCCTGGGCCGTGCACGTGACGGCCGGCAGGACCGAGTCCATCGCCTCCCACGCCAGCGGCAGGGCAGGCAGTTCGCGCGCGAGCGCGTCGCTCAGCGCGGCAACCTGAATGACCAGAAGCTTGTTGGGCATAGATCATTCATTATCGTCATTCACCGCGGAGTTCGCAAAGCGCGGGGAGAAGAAAAAGAGAGCTCAAAGAGCGCCGAAGGATCAATTCAACTCGAGTAGAACAGACGGCGGAGCTTGGGCGAGAGAAGGCGCCCCAGCAGCAGCACGCCGATCAGGACCCAGGGGGCGTAGGAGGTCTTGTCGGTGATGGCCATCACGGCCATGCCCGCCTGGATGAGCATCAGCCCGGCGATGAGCTTGCCGACGATCATCTGGACGATGACGGGGTGGGGTTTGCCCGCCAGCAGCAGCGACCACCAGACGGCGTAGAAGGCGGCGATGGCCGTGACGCCCATCGCGGTCAACTGCAGGCTCGTCGACATCCACGTCGTCGAGTGCGCCAGGGCGGGAAAGCCCAGCAGCAGCACCACCGGCGGCCCCCAGCGCTTGTACCCCAGGTCGCGCTGCGACGTTTCACCGGCGGCGATGGCCGTCGTCGCGGCGATGTATCCGCCCAGCACGATCGCGGCTGTGATCACCGGCAGCAGACCCTCGCCCCATCCGGCAGCGGCAGCGCCCAGCAGCAGGCTCAGGGAGCGGCAGGCGCCCATGTTGAGCGGTCCGGCAACGGGGCGGCGTTTAACGGCCGTATTGTATGATGACATCGCCAACACCAGCAGAATGCCGACCGCGCAGCCGGCGGCGCCGCAGAGCGTGGCCAGCACCATCCCGCCCAGCCCCAGTCCGCTGGCGGTCAACCGCGCGGCGCGGAGGCTGACGGCGCCGCTGGGCAGCGGGCGGTCGGGGCGGTCGCGCTCGTCCTCGGCCAAGTCGGCCAGATCATTGGTGATCAGCCCGCGCATGTAGAACAGCAGGGCTGCGGCGGCGGCCAAAGCTGCCCGTGCCCAGGGCTGATCGATCAGGATTCCCTGGAAGAGCCCCGCCCAGCCCGAGACGGCCTGGGGGGCGGCCCCGCCGGCGCGGGCCAGCAGGAAACCCACCAGCGGATCGCCCGGCACCGTCAGCAGGTTCGGAAGCCGAACCAACTGCAGCCAGGACATCAGACGGGATTTTGAGGTTGTGCTCTCCATGAGTGCAACGCGGAGCAAGTCGAAGATCCCTTGGGGGCTCCGCCGCTGACCACGCGAATCCTATCGCTGGAACACCGAGGGGTCTACCGGGGCGATGGAAAAATCCGGTTTCCAGTTGGGGCTGTGGCTGTAGAACGCCATCGCGTTGGCGAAGACCAGGCGCTCGATGGCCGTAGCGTCGTGGCCGTCGGTCTGCATGAAGCTGACGACCTTGACCAGGCTCAGCGGGTCGCTGACGCCCCAGTCGGCCGAGCCGTTGACGATCACGCGCTGGGATCCGTACTGGCGGATCATCGCCGAGACGCGCTGCGGCGTGAGCTTGGAGTAGGGGTAGACCGTCATGCCGCACCAGCAGTCGGTGGCGATCGAGACGGGCATGGTCTCTTCGGTGTTGTGGTCGATGATCACGCGGGCCTGGTCGACGCCGCAGCTCTTGACGATCTCGGCGATGCGGCGCGTCCCGCGAAGCTTGTCCACGTGCGGCGTGTGGACGATCACCGGCATGGCACGCTTCATGGCGATCTCAAGCTGCGCCACGAACGCCTTCTCTTCGTTGGGCGTGATATTGTTGAAGCCGATCTCGCCGATGGCCACGCAGCGCGGGTGATCGAGATACGGGCCCATCCCGGCCAGGACCTCGCGCACCAGGCCCGCGTCTTCGGCCTCCTTGGGATTGACCGAGACGGCCGCGAAGTGGTCGATCCCGAACCGCCGCGCCCGCACGGTCTCGAAGTCCAGGATGAGCTGGAAGTAGTCGAGGAACGTCCCGGCAAAACGGCGGTTGGCGCCCAGCCAGAACGAAGGCTCCACGCACGCGCGAATGCCCGAAGCGTACATCGCCTGGTAGTCGTCGGTGGTGCGCGAATACATGTGAATGTGCGGTTCGATGATGATCATGGGTCTCTCAAGAGCAGGGACATAGAGGACGGCAAAGACTGCAAGGGTCTAGAGTACTGGATGTGCTGCATTCGTGTCATTCGTGTTCTCTTGCGGGGGCGGGAAGGCCCGGTGTTCGTCGAGCAGGCGGCCGAACAGGGCCACGCGGCGACCGGCCGATTCCAACTCGCCGCCGTCGAAGACGTCCAGGGTAGTCTGCATGGTCCAGCCCTGCCGCGCCGGCCGCGCCGGCAGCGTCACGGTGATGTGCGCCTCGCTGGACTGCGGTTGGCGCGGGGCGGTCCACTGCAGCAGGCGGCTGCGGCCGCCGGCGTCGCGCAGCTCGATGCTCATGCGGGCCAGCCCCAGCGCCCGCCCGGCGCGGCGGATGACGCGCCACCACTGGTCGAAGCCTTTGGCCTCGCGGAGGCGTAGCTGCATTTCCTCGAAGCCATGCTGCTCGCGCCGGCTCTGGCGGTCGACGGCGCCTTTGCGGCGCAGGCTATCGAGCGTCTCGCGCAGTCGCATGGCGCCGAACTTGCGGAACATCACCGCCAGGGGCACCAGCGCCACCAGGAACACCAGCACGGCCAGCACGTGGTCGCGCAGCAGCAGCATGAGCAGCCCGAAGCCGGCCGCCGTCGCCGTCACGGCGTAGATCAGCACCACGGCCTGGCGGTGCCGCAGGCCGCTGTCGAGCAGCCGGTGATGAATGTGCCCGCGGTCGGGCGAGAACATCGACCGCCGGTCGAGCGTGCGGCGCATCATCGTGAAGAGCGTGTCGAAGATCGGAATCCCCAGCGCCACCACCGGCAGCGCCAGGCCCACCAGCGTGTAGGTCTTGCTCCGCTCGATCAGGGCGGCCGAGGCCAGAAAGAAGCCCAGGAACATGCTCCCGCAGTCGCCCAGGAAAATCTTGGCCGGGTTGAAATTGAACACGAGAAACCCCAGCAGCGCCCCCAGCAGCGAGACCATCAGCACGGCCATCACCACCTGCTCGGTGTACAGCGCGAAGGCCGCAATGACCGCGCACGTGACGGCGCTGATGCCCGCGGCCAGACCGTCCAGACCGTCGATCAGGTTCACAGCGTTGGTGATGGCGATGATCCAGCCGATCGTCAGCGGCCAGGCCAGCAGCGTCAGGTTCGGGTGCCAGGCGTTGATCTCGAGGTAGTCGATCCGAATGCCCATCTGGCAGACGACGGTGGCCGCCACGATCTGGGCCAGCAGCTTGGTGCGCGCCCGCAGGCCGCGGATGTCGTCGATGAGGCCGACGGCGAAGATGAACACGCCGGCCCCCAGCAGCGCCAGCAGCTTGGTGTGCATGCTGACCATTTCCCGCGAGATGTTGTCGGGCACCAACTGCGTCAGGGACTTTTGCACCGGCGAGGGCACGAACAGCAGCGGCACCACCACCGCCAGCAGCGACGCCACCACCACCACCCCGCCGATGCGCGGCACGGCCGAGAGGTGAACCTTGCGCGTGCCGGGCCGGTCCACCAGGCGCGCCGCATGCGCCAACCGCACCGCCAGCGGCGTGATCGCCAGGGCGATGACGGCCGCCGCGACGCCCAGCAACAGGTACAGGATGATCAGGTCAGTAGGCATAGGAAGAAACTATTTCCAATTTCCAGTCACCAATCTCCAATTGGTTCCCCGTCATTCTCTGTGTCCTTTGTGATCGTTGCGGCAAAGTTGTTGTCGTGTTTTTTCTTCAATCGGCCGGTTCGAGCAGGTCGGCGTCGATCTCCATCGCCGCGCCCTGTCCGAGGATGCTCACCTGCAACACCAACCGCGTCACGTTGGCCCGTGACGCCACGACGCCTTCGAGTCCCTGGAAGGGTCCGGCCTTGACGCGGCAGCGGCGCCCCTCGGCCGCGAAGGGATACGGATCGAGCTGGGCCTGCCCGGCCAGGGCTTTCTGGATGGCCGCGAGCTCGGCGATGAACTGCCGCTGGTCGACGACCTCGATCACCTGGCAGAGGCGGTTGGTCGTCAGGGCCGTGACGCGGGCCTCGTCGTTGCCGCAGAAGAACACGTACGAGGGGAAGACCGGCATCAGAACGCGGCGTTTCTTGCCGCCGGATATTCGCACGCGCGTCAGCAGCGGCAGGAAGTACGCGATGTCGCGGCGCAGCAGGTCCCAGGCGAAGGCCTTCTCGAAGCGGGCCTTGGTATGCGCCACGCGCCACCGCCCCGAAAGGGCAGCCACCGCCGCCTCGGCCGGATGCACCACCGGCGGATTGTCACTAAGCTTGAGCATTGCCCACGAGTATATCATCGCCACCGCCGCGTATCCACCCGGTGGGCAGCAGGCTGTTCTTGGAAGGTTATGAGTTTGAGGCCGCAGACTTCGGCGATGGTCTGAAAATCCCGGTCTTTCTGTGCAAGCTTGGCGTGAGCGCTAATGGCGCAGGCAGCGATGAGGCAATCTATGCTCTAGTTGAACCGCGTGACGGCGGCGCTGGCGGGGGCGCTGGGCTTGCCGTTGCCCAGCGACAGCTGCTTGGGGGCGGTGCGGTAGAATTGCTTTTTGCCGTTGCCGTTTTCCTTGCGGATCTTGGGAACCAGGACCAGGTATTCCTGGTCGCCCAGGAGCTTCACCAGCGCGTCGACGAGTTTGCGCGACGGAAAAACGCAGTAGTCCTTGCCCAGGCGCATCGTCGCCAGCACGCCGCTGTGCTCCAGCGGGCGCAGCTCCAACCGCACCGGGGACGTCCCGTGATGGGCGACCAACAACGCCTTGAGGCGCGGGAGGATCGGTTCGTGCGCGGCGGGTTGACCTGTCGCCGACGCCGTTTTCGACTGCATCGCTTGCGGTGCGGCGTCCGTTGATGCGGGCGCGGCGTTCCCTAGTTCGCCCGCGGCGCTTGGAGGCAGGCGCAGCGTGATCGAGCCCGTCAGCTCCTCCAGCGCCTTGTCGATGGGGATGACGTTGTCGACGATGATGTTGGGTCGCTCGCGGCGACGGTCCACCGTCCCGACGATAAAGACCATGCGTTCGGCTTCGAGCTCGTCCTTGAACTTCTCGTACGATTCAGAGAAGACCACCGCGTCGGCTTTGCCGGTGAGGTCTTCGACCGTGAGCATCGCCATCTTCTTGCCCGCCGATCGCCCCGTCTTGGTGACCGTCGCCCGTACGCCGGCGATCATGCACCCGATGGTGACCTGTGCCCCAGCCGCCAGGCCATCGAGGCTCGATAGCTTGGTGTCCTTGGGATAGCTCAGGGCCTCGAGCTCGCGGGCGTAGTGGACCAGCGGATGGCTTGTGACGTAGAAGCCCAGCGTTTCCTTTTCGGCTGCCAGAAGCTGTGCCTCGGACCAGGGCTCGACGTTGGGGAACTTGGCCGGCGAGTCGGCGTCGGCGACGATTCCCATCCCGCCCAGCAGGCTCATCTGCCCGCTCTTGCGGTCGGCGGCGGCCTCCTGGCCCATGGCGATGGCCTGTTCGACGACGGCGATCATGGCCGCGCGGCTGGCGCCGTGGGCGTCGAACGCGCCGCACTTGATCAGCGCTTCGATGACGGAGCGGTTGACGGCGTGCAGGTCCGCCTCGCGGCAGAAGTGGAACAGGTCGCGGAAGCTCTTGGCGCGGCCGCGGGCTTCCAGGATCGAGTGCACGGCCTTTTCGCCCACGCCTTTGACGGCCGCCAGTCCGAACCGCACGGCCTGACCGTCGACGGTGAAGTCGCTGGCGCAGGTGTTGATGTCGGGCGGGGCGATGGCGATGCCCATG
The DNA here is from genome assembly GCA_021371965.1 of Planctomycetaceae bacterium. The sequence continues at coordinate 885 of JAJFVE010000059.1, read as the reverse complement.
CGCTGCGCCTCGGCCATGTACTGCACGACCTTGTCGGTGTCGCCGCACTCGAAGGTCAGCAGGGCCGCCATGAACTCGCGCGGGTGGTAGACCTTGAAGTACGCCGTCTGGTACGCCACGATCGCGTAGCGCGTCGAGTGGGCCTTATTGAAGCCGTATCCGGCGAACTTGAGGATCAGCTCGAAGAGCTGCTGGGCCTCGGCCTCGGCGATGCCGTTTTCTTTCGCGCCGCTCAGGAAGTTGGGGCGCTCCTCCTCGATGGTCTTGGCCTTTTTCTTGCTGATGGCCTTGATGAGCGTCAGGGCGCGATTGAGCGGCAGCTTGCCCAGGCGGTTGAGCACCTGCATGACCTGTTCCTGGTAGCACATGATGCCGTAGGTCTCGGCCAGCATGTCGTCGACCAGCGGATGCACGCCGGGCACGCTCTCGCGCCCGAGCTTGCGGTGGCAGTAGCTCGGGATCAGCTCCATCGGCCCCGGGCGGTACATGGCGTTCGCGGCGATGAGGTCCTCGATGCGCGACGGCTGCATCTGCATCAGCACGCCCTTCATGCCGTCGGATTCGAACTGGAACACGCCGTCGGTATGCCCGGCGCGGAAGAGGGCGTAGACCTTGTCGTCGTCGAGGGGCAGCGTCTCGGGGTCGTGGTCGACGCCGGTGCTCGCCTGCACGAGCTCGCGGGCGCGCTGGATCACCGTCAGCGTCCGCAGGCCCAGGAAGTCCATCTTCATCAGGCCGGCGTTATCGCAGGTGGGCCCGTCCCACTGCGTGATGGCGTCTTCGGAGCTGGACTGGCGGTACAGCGGCACGAGCGTCTCGAGGGGCTGCTGGGCGACGACCACGCCCGCGGCATGCACGCCGGCGTGGCGGGCGAGGCCTTCGAGC
>JAJFVE010000029.1 GCA_021371965.1 Planctomycetaceae bacterium | reverse complement strand
GATCAGGCGGTCGAGCATCGCGGCGGCCTGGTAGCCCTGCTCGTGATAGTCCATGTCCACGCTGGACAGCGGCACGATCGCGCCCTCGCACAGCGGCGCCAGGTTGTAGCACGAGACGATCGCCACATCCTCCGGGATCCGGATTCCCGCCTCGCTAAACGCCGCCTCGGCCTCCAGCGCCGTCCAGTCGCTCTCGACCATCAGCCCCAGCGGCTTGGGTAGCGGTCGAACCTGCTCGGCCAGCCAGCGGCGTATCGCGGCGCTGTACGATCGCCCCACTCCCTTTGCCGCTCGCCAGGACCAGTCCAGCACATGCACCGTGCCTCCGGCCGCCTCGGCGGCGGCGCGGAAGCCTTCCAACTGCTCATTCAGCGGCCACCAGTTGCCCAGCCAGCAATAGGCCAGGTTGCGCAAGCCCAGATCGACGAGGTGCTGCCCGCCCATCTCGCCGGCGGCGCGGAAGCCCAGCACAACGTCGGCGGCGCCGTACTGCAGGCCGCCCCGATCGTGCGTCAAGACCATGGGCGTGCGCCCTCGAGGCCATCTTCGATAGTCCCCGCCATGCGGGGTGCCCCCGACGATGACCGCGTCGGCCCCCCAACTCTTCACCATATTTGCGATCGACGCATTGCCCCTCTGGGCGAACAGGATCGAGCTCGACCAGCCGGCCTGTCGGGCGTAATCGGTGATCCCGGCGGCGAGAGGGTGAAACAGGTCCGTGTCGAGTATCAGAACTCGCGGCGATAGGATGATATCGGACATAGTCCTGCCTCGTTGCCCTACGTGTCGCGGGCGAAAAAGCCACTATACCATAACATCGATCAGCAAATGTAACATCACTATTTACTAATACCGGCGTTCCGGTATAATGCGGTGCATCTGAAATGGCCATGGGTAGGTCCAGTTCTCAAAGAAAGGAACAAGAGATGAAACACACAGTATTGACAACTCTGGCATTAGCGGCGGTGTTGGCCCTGGCGGGCGCGGCCACGGCCGCAGAGACGGCCCTGCAGACTTCGCCGGGCGATTGGACCAATCCCGCCCACTGGACCAATGGTGCCCCGCAACCGACCGACACGGTCACGGTCAACGGGTCGGTGGGAACAGCCAACATGGCCGGCGATCCTTTCTTCGACACCGGCGGCAGCCTGACCGTTGCCAATAGCGGGATCGTCAACTTCAACGGCAGCTATGTGTTTGTCTACACCTCAGACGTTTTCACCGTCGACCCGACGTCACAGATCAACGTGGCCGGGTCAATGTTCTTCCGCGCCGGCACGAACAGCATGGACTTTGCCAACGCGCCCGCGGGCGGGAAGGTTTCGGTTTCGTCGTCCGCCTCAACCCTCGTTGTGGGCGACCAAGGTCCCGCCACACTCAACATCGGGGCCGGGTCCGACGGAACATCGTTCTACACGCTGAGCTCTTGGGATGGCGGGAATCAGGGCGTGATTAACATCGCCGGGGCGACCATCGGATTCACCGAAGGCGCCAGCCTTGGCGGCAAGCTCAACTTGACCGCAGGGGCGGTCGTCAATCTCGGCGGCGGCTACAGTCTGTTCGTGGGCAATTCTGACGCCCTCAACCTGGACAGCACGTCGCGGGTCAATGTAGCGGGATCGATGTATTTCCGCGCCGGCGTGAACAGCGTGGACTTTGCCAACACGCCCACAGATGGAAAGGTTTCTGTCTCGACCGACTCATGGCTCATCGTGGGCGACCAAGGCCCCGCCACCCTGAACATGGATGCCGGGTCCGATGGCGTCCAGTTCGGCGTGTTGAGCACATGGGATAACAGCCAAGCGGGTGTGATCAATATGACGGGCGCTGCCGTGACCTTCAACAGTTCTGCCGACATCGGCGGCCAGGCGAATGTCAACCAGGTCGCTGGACAGCAGAATGGCCTGACGCTTAACGGGACGTTCTCTATCGTGGACGGAAGCCTGCTGAATCTCGTGTTCGACGGAACCGAATTGGCCGGCTTGGACTGGGCCCTGCGCTGGTTGGGCGATCACGAAGCCACCCTCAAAGCCTACGCTGCTCCCGAGGACGGGCGGCTGACCTGGAGCGGCGCGCCGCTCGATGTGAGCATCTTCTACAACGCCGAGGACAACTACACGTACGTCGGGTATATCTCGAACATCCCCGAGCCGGCAACGATGAGCCTGCTGACCCTGGGCGGTCTGGCGACGCTGATTCGTAGAAAGAGGCAGTAATCCGTAATCTGTGACTCGTAACGTGTGCAGTCGCAACGGGCGGCCAGATTGAACATCGCGGCCGCCCGTTGTTTTGGCGGGTGCCAGGCGCAACTCCGTTGTGCGTGTCCATGACTTCGGGGATCGGGGAGCATGGGCGGGTCCTTCGACAGGCTCAGGATACGCCCATGCCACACGGCAAGAGCATGGGCGGGACCTGTCCCTTGGGGACGCCCATGCGACTCACGGGCGAGACGCCCGTGCTACGGCACCACTCACAACTGCTTCTTCCGCCAGGCGGCGGGGCTTTGGCCGGTGGCGGCTCGCACGCATCGGATGAATTGATCGACCGTACCGTACCCACAGGCGGCGGCGATGTCCTTGATTTTTCGCTTGGTCGTCGCCAGCAGCGACATCGCCTCCCGAAGCCGCCATTGGCGCAACTGCTCGCCCGGCGAGCGGCCCAGATACTTGCGAAACGCCCAGTTCAACGCGAAGGAGGAAATCCCGATGGTTCGGGCCATGCGGCCGACGGTAAGACTGTCGTCGCGGAAGTCCCGACGAATCATGTGCATTGCCTTGGCGACACCCATGTGAGGCACGGCCACAACGTCGCTGCTTTGGCGGGGCACCACGCCTTGGGGAGCGACCCACAGCGGCTCGGCGGGCGGTTCTTCGCCCTGGAAGAGGCGGTCCATCATCTCGATGGCCTGGCGTCCCTGCTCGGGCCAGTTCATGTCCACGCTGGTCAGCGGCACCAGAGCCCCTTCGCAGACCGGCGCGATGTTGTAGCAGGAGACGATCGCCACTTCGTCGGGCACGAGTACTCCTGTCTCGCGCAAGCCCGTCAAGGCCTCCAGGCCCGTCCAGTCGCTCTCGACCATGAGGCCCAGTGGTTTGGGCAGGGCGGCTACCTGTTTGACCAGCCACCGGCGAAACGTGACGCTGTACGATGCGCCCAGCCCCTTCGCCGCCTGCCGCGGCCAATCCAGGGTGTGCACCGTGCAGCCGCCCTCCTGCGCGGCTTGGCGGAACCCCTCCAATTGGCGGTTGAGCATCCACAGATCGCCCAGCCAGCAGTAGGCCAGATGTCGAAAGGCCATGTCAACGAAATGACGGGCGGCCAATCTGCCAGCGGCGTAATGGTCCAGCAGCACGCTGCCGGCGCCGTAGCGGCGCCCTTCAAGGTCGTGCAGCCAGACCATCGGCACACGTCCGCGCGGCCACCTTCTCATGTCCTGGGTGCTGACGTTGGCTCCGACGATCACGGCGTCGGCCTGCCACTGCCGCACCATGCCCGCCAACGGGCCATCCTTCTTCGAGAAGATCATCGCCCACGCCCTCTGGCGCGCCCAATCGGTCAGTGCCATCGCCACCGGATCGTACGGCCCCAGGCCTAGAACCAGAATGCGGCGCGAGAGAGCTGTTGTGCGCATAGCAGGCTTCCCTTTTCGCCGGGCGTGGCCGGCGACGCTGGTTCCAGTATATACTAAAATGTCGACGTGGTTAATATATAATAGCTATATACAAATAACGATGTTGAGGTAAAGTGAACATACGCGAATGACGCGAAATGGGCTGCAAGTGAGTCAGGTCCCCAAGAGAGAAAGGAAGAGATTATGAAACACAGACTGACGACCGCATTGGCAATCGCATGCATTATGGCGCTGGTCAGCGCCGCCGAGGCCGAGACGACGCTGCAGGTCACGCCGGGCGATTGGGATAACGGCGCGGACTGGTCCGGCGGCGCGCCGGGCGGGTGGGTCTCGGGGAACGTGGTGAATGTCGGGCTCGTCGGGGGTAACCCTGGCACGGTAGACTCTGCCGGCGGGGTGGGCTTAGATGGCAGTATACTCAACGTCACTGACGGCGCGGTCGTCAACTTCAACTCCACTGGCGAGGCGTTGTACCTTTACAGCACCGGTGCAATGAACATCGACGCCACGTCACAAGTGAACGTGGCAGGGACAATCGTATTCCGCGCCAACTCGGTCAGTACCCTTGCCTTTGCCAACGCGCCCACGGGCGGGAAGGTTTCGGTGTCGTCGACCGGCACGAACCTCCAGATCGGCGATGACAGTAATGCCACGCTGAACATCGGCTCCGCCTCCAGCGGAACAGACTTCGCCGGCTTGTACCTTGGCGGCGGGACCGGCGTGCTGAACATTGACGGCGCGACCATCGGCTTCACCTCTGTTTTGGCCATCTGGGCCGGCGGCGAGCTCAACCTTACCAACGGGGCGGTCGTCAACGCCGGCGGCAATTGGGAGGAATATTTCTACGGCAAAGCGACCCTGAGCGGCGACTCGCAGCTCAACTTCACCGAATCGCCGATCCTGCGATTCCGAAACAACTCGACGAATGCTCTGGACTTTGCCAACACTCCCACAGCCGGGAAGGTTTCCATCACGACCGGCTCGGGCATCAGCCTGGGCGACTACAGCGGCGGGGCCACGCTGGACATGACCGGCGCCGTGACCGTTTCGCTGGTGACCATCGGCCAGGAGACGGCCAGCGTCCTCAACTTCAGCCAGATCGTCGGGCAGACCGACGGGCTGACGACCAGCGCCTTGGACATCGCCGCAGGCAGCGCGATGAACTTGGTGTTCGACAACGACACGTTTGCCTACAACGTCTTTGAGTCCGGCGGCTACACCGTGATCGGCAAGGCCGACGACTGGATCTTCCGCTGGGCCGGAAGCCATGTGGGCGACATCAACACCATGATCAACGATGATCGTATAACCGTCAGCTTTGCCGGCACGATCCCGGAGCCGGCGACGATGAGCCTGCTGGCCCTGGGGGGTCTGGCGGCCCTGATCCGCCGTCGCAAATAGGCGGATAGTTTTACTGTAACTGAGTGCAGCCCACCGGGCGGCCCGCTTGCGAAAGCGCGGCCGCCCGTTTGTATTACGGAGCATTCAGCTCGATATGGTCCCATGTCGTTAGCATTAACTGTGGACGCGGGTACATCAACATGACATGGACTTATTGGGCAAGCGGGATCGTGGCGGGTGGTTTGCTGATCTATCTCCTGGCGGCTTTGCTTTGGCCGGAGAAGTTCTGATGTTCTCCAGCGATGTCATCCAGATTGTCGCATACGTGCTGGTGCTGGTCGCCCTGGTCAAGCCGCGGGCGGCGTCATGCCGGGCGCAGCACCGGCGGTAGCGGCGGGACGGTGGCGCCTTGCCCGCGGCGGGCGAACACCTGCGACCACTTCACGCGCCCGGTGGCCTGCATCAGCACGAAGAGCGTCAGGATGGCGCCGATCGTGATGGCCAGGCCGGTCTGGCCGGGATAGAAGAACGCGTACGAGAAACCCACCAGGTACACCAGTTGCGCCAGCGCCACGTACGTGACGGCGAACTTGACGCCCGCGGCCAGCCGCATGTAGCTGACGACCAGCACGACGCTGACGGCCGCGGATATCCAGAACGCCGCGTGGATGTTGACCTGGTCGCACAGGTACGCCAGCAGCAGGTGGAAGGCGAAGAAGGCGGCCGCGATGAACAGGTAGTGCATCGGGTGCAGTTCGATCTTCTTGATGACGATCACGGTAAAGAGCACGGTGAAGAAGAAGAACAGGCTCGCCGGGGCGAAGAGGCTCATGCGGTGAACGATAGGCCCGGCGTCGGGTCGCTTGGGCATGACGATGCCCATGGCCTGATTGCTCACCAGCGAATCGTAGCGCCACTGGGCACTCATGCCCGTCCCGGCCGCCTCGGCGCGGCGGGTGGGGCTGCGACTTCCGCTGGGATAGTCGATTTCCTCGAAATCGGTCGTCAGGGTGAGGGAGAAGTTTCGTAGATCGCCCATTCGCTGGTCAGCGCCGCGGCTGTCGCCGCCGGAGGCCGCGGCGGCTGTCGGAGCGTACTGCCACACGTCCTGCCCATACGTGACGTAGGCGACGACAACCTCGTGGGCCGCCTCTCGGTTGAGCGGGACTTCGATGCGCCCCGAGGTCTTCTGATGTGCGGGTATGGACAGAGCAACGCCGTCCACCTGCACGTTCAAGGCGTCATGCGAGGTGATGTTGGCCGGAAGCATGAACACCAGCGGGTCGATCCGCTTGGGAGGCTCGGGGCGCGGCGCGGTGGTCGCGAACCAGCCCGCCTGCGCCGGCGCGGGAGGCACGGGTGGGCGAGGAATGGCCGGAACGCTGTATCGCCCCTTGAACCGGGCTGTAAACGTGCTGTACCACAGCAGGCCCTTGTAGCGGTGCTGGTGGTCGAGGGCGACCTCGACGTCGCTGCTGCCGGGCTCGGTGGCGCCGAGAGCATCCTTGTCCGACACCGGGTGCGGCACGATGAACGGCGCCGCCTGCACAACCTCGCGCGGCCCCCAGAGGCGCGCCATCTCGCCGCTGAGGCGCTCGCCGAGTTCCTCGGTGCGGATCCACATCGCCCCGCCCAACACGACCCAAGCGACACTGACGCAGCCGAAGATCAGGACGACGGCGAAGAATCTCAGGACGCTCATGGCGAAGTTCCTTTCTCAGGCCAAGTGGATCGCGTATCCGGATGGTTTAGATGGTTGGACAAGATTCGCATCCATCCACTCATCCATTCATCCGTTTTCCGTTCATCTCATGACGACCCGCTGCGCGCGTCGCCATGCCACCCGGCCGTTTGTGCTATTTCACTTTGTTCAAGATCCCTTGCAGCAGGTTGACGTAGTTTTCCAGCGCCCTGCGGCCTTTGGGCGTGATGGCGATGGTGGTGAGGGGCTTCCTGGCGACAAACTCTTTGTCGATCCTGACGAAGCCCGCCCGCTCGAGGGCGGCGGCATGCGTCGAGAGGTTCCCGTCGGTCAGGCCGAGCTGCGTCTTGAGTTCGTTGAACTCCAGGGCGGTCACGCCTGCCAGCGTGGCCATCATCGCCAGGCGCGTCCGCTGGTGAATCGTCTCGTCGATCAGGTTGTGCGGTTCTTTGTTCAAGGGACTACTTCAGCAAGAGCAGAACACGAATGACACGAATAGGAACGAGATAGGCGGACAGGGATACATTGCTCGATCGCCAGCGGCGTATTTCCCAAGGTTGTTTCCCTGTTGTTTCATTCGAAGCATTCGTGACATTCGTGTTCTCTTGGGTTTCCAGAACTCACCCGCCGTAGCGGATCCACACGACGATGCCGTAGAGAATGTGCAGGGCGCCGAAGCTCAGGCCCAAGGCCCAGTACGGCTGGACCTGCAGCCAGCCCGCGCTGACCAGGCCGCCAAGGATGAACGCCGCGCCCAGCACGCGCACCTCGACAGGGCTGAACTCGCCCAGTTGCCACAAGGCAACGCCGTAGAAGCACATCCAGATCGCCGGGATAAGCCCCCACTCGTTGGGACCCTCGTGCGTGTACCAGATCCGGATGATCACCAGCGTCAGCCCGACGCCGCCGGCCAGGCACGGCAAAATCGTCATGGCGATGCGCTTCTTCACGTTCGACCAGGCTGGCATGCCCTGGCGCCGTTCGCGAATGTGCGTCAGCACCAGCACCCCGCCGGCCGCCAGCAGCAACACGCCTGCCCAGACGGCCAGGTTGATCCACATCGCCGTGCGAGGGCCGTGGCGTCCGCAAATCCAGTCGTCGACCGCCAAGCCGCCCAGGGCAACCAGCCCGGCCCAGATGCCCGACAGACCGCTCATGGTGGAATAGCGAATCGGCCGCTCCATGAGCTGCCGGATGACCATCAACTCGTCCGCCGCCTTCTGCGTGTCCATCGTCGTTCTCCAGTAGCCGTAGCCTGTAGCCCGTGGCCGCAGCTTGCTGGTTGGCGTCTGCGGCCGATTAACTTTGTATTACAAAGTACTTTGCCATAGATCGGCAACAATTCAAGAGAAATCCAAAAAAACTTACGGGACCAATAGGACGCATGGGAACTATGCCCATTGCCCGCGGAGCTGATAGCTCCTCTTCTTGTCAGGCGGGATTGGCCGGTGCGGGCGGTTCGGCCTCCCCCTGCCGGTGTGCCTTGCGGTAGGCCAGCGGCGAGATTTTGAAATGCCGCTTGAAAGCATTGCTGAAGGCGAACTGCGACTGGTAGCCCACCAAGGCCGACAGGGCGGCGATGGACGTTTCCGTCGTTTGCAGCAGTTGGGCAGCCCGGCGCATCCGCAGCTTGGCCAGGTGCGCCACGGGGCTGTCGTTGTGCTCGCTGTGGCACAGCCGCGAGAGGTGCTGCTCGGACAGGCCCATCAGGCCGGCCATGCGTTCCAGCGCCCAGGCAGAGCCGATATCCTGCTCGACCGTCTCCCACAAGTCGGCCAGGCGTCCGGGGGCGGGCTCCTGTCCCATCAGCCGCACCGCCTGGACGTCCACCAGGTCGATGAGGCATTCGAGCACGTTGGCCGGCGCCGCGGCAGCCCACTCGCGCAGCAGCCCCCCTGCCGCATGCTCCAGCCCCCACACATCGGCCTCGGCCAGGACCGGCTCGGCCGCTATCAAAGACTCGACCGCAGCCTGCGAATACAGGACGGCCACGAACCGCATCTTCCTCTGCCGCACCCGCACCCCGCCGACACCGCGGGCCGGGCACAAGAACAGGTCCCCCGCCCCCGCCCGGCGCCATTGCCCGTTGACCCAGAACTCGCACCGCCCGCTGATGACGGCCACCAGTTGCGACAATTCATGGCAGCGCGAGAACGAGTACGACTGCGCCGTCCATGTGGACATGCCGACCATGGCGATATGCCTTTTGTCCAGTTGCGGCAGCTCGCTGTGGGTGACAAAGCGATCGTTCGATCCGGCCGCACTGAGATGGCCGTCGTGCGGTTGCGGACTGCTTTGGGGATGATCAGTGGCTGACGTCATGGAAACTCGCCTAATGACAAAGACACCGACGATATTCGAGATCAAGCATGGAAGAATATAACGGGATGGACTTGGCAAAGCGACTATTTCCACTGCAATTCTACGTCTCCGATGGATGGTTCCGGCTGGACTCCGCTGCAGGGCTAATGTTCATTTGGGATATGGAAAGTGGCCAACGCCGGCACGACATGGCCGAGCGGCCTGAACTGGTTCGATAGCAGCGCCTCCGCCCAGCGAGCATACTTGAGCGCCTACCAAGGCCAAATCATCGTACAGCGTCGGCTACTGGCTAGTGTCTTCCTGCCAGCAGGTCTCGCTTGGCTTCAAAGTAGTACATGAGGTTCTCCCACGACACGTCCGGGGGAACGGTGTGGTCGACGCTGGGGATGAACCCGCCCTCTTCGATCAGCGGGGCCATCTCCTGCAGGTGCTTTTTGATCGCCGGCTTGGTGGTGGCCAGCACGCGCTTGTCGACGCCGCCCCAGAGGCGCAGGCTCTTGCCGAACTTCTTGCGCCAGGCCTGGGGCGAGACGCCGCTGGCCCGCTCGATGGGCCAGACGCAGTCCACGCCGGCGTCCATGAACAGGGGTATCAGCACTGTCGGGTCGCCGTCGGTGTCGATGGCGAAGTACTTCACGCCGTGACTCTTGAAGAACTCGACCATCCGCTTGAGGTGCGGAAAGATGAACGTGCGGAACGTGTCGGGCCCCAGCAGCGGCCCAGACTTCATCGACAGGTCCTCGTTGAGCGTGAAGTAGTCGACCGAAATCTTTTCCAGCACCGGCCGGCTGGTCTCGATGATGAAGTCGGCGTAGAACTCCATCATTTCGTGCATCATCTTGGGGTAATCGTACCACGCGAAAGACAGCCCCTCGGTGCCCATCCACTCGCGAGCCCGCCAGTAGAACCCGTTGGCCGCACAGTTGCCGCCCAGGATCAGCGGGCAGGTGCGGGTCTTCCACGCGGCGATCTGCTCGTCGAGGTTTTTGGGGTAGCGGTCGCTGACGGCCGCCACGAGTCGCCGCCTTACATCGGGCCAATCCTCCGGCGTGCGGACGGGAAACCCGATGTACTCGTCCATGCACATCCGCGCCCCGCCGATGGAGCCTTCCTTGAGGGCCTTGGTGACGATCCCGTTCCAGTTCCGCGCGACGATGTACTGCTCGGTCTCCTCAAGCACCTCGTACTGGTAACCGGGCATGAACCCGTAATGCACGCCAATAAACTCGCGCCGGTCCAGCCCTATCGCCGGTTCCTCGACAAACCAGTTCCACCGAAAGTCTTTGACGGCCTCGGGCGCCTCGGTCTGCCACCGCGCAACCGCCTGCGGCCAAACGCCGAGTTCCCAATTCGGCCGCCGGTCGGCAGGCTGATAGTCCATGCACGCGTGAAAACGTTCCAAGTCGTTCATAATGTAGTAGCCCGTAATCGGTAGCCGGTAGCCAGTAGTCGATAGCCGTGCCGCACGTTTGATTCTAAGGCAAGTTCGAAGGTCCCGCCATACGATGCCCAACAGGGTGCAATGGCACCGCTGTCTTCCCGGCCACCGGCTACCGGCTACTGGCTACTGCTTTGTCACAGTCGGCAGACCTCGATGCCCAGCTGCTCGGCGAAGGCTTCGAGTTGGGCGCCTGCTCGGCCGGGGGCGGCTATCGCGTGGTGGGCGAAACCCATCTTCAGCAGGTCGCGGAAGTAGTGCTTTACGGGGCGATCGACTCGGACGATCATGCTCGTCTCGGAAATCTTCAGCGGCGGCGTGTCGAGGATCTCGCCCTCGCTGACCAGCAGCCGCCAGCCTTTGGCGTCCTGGATCACGTGCGTCAGCGTCACCGGCCCGGCGGCGTAGGTAGCCTGGAAGCCCAGGCTGTTGCCCTCGAAGCCCCAGTTCTCGCACGCCGGCTGGACCTGCACGGGCATGTCCGCCCGGGCCTCGCGCGGGTCGATGAACCCGTGGCCCAGCAGCATCACGGCGTTGAGAGACGTATCGACTTCCTCCCATTCGCCGAAGAACGGCGTGCGGCCGGTGAAGTCCTTGAGCACCTTGGTCATGATCAGACCCAGCACGTCGCCCTCGGTGACGGCCAGCGCCTGGTCGGCCTCGAGCATCTCGGCCAGGCCGAGGTAGCACGTGGCGTTGGCGCGGGCCTCGATATGGTGCTGGCCCAGCAGTGCCAGCCCGTCGAGCTTGTACCGCCCCACCAGTTCGCGCAGGGCCACGGCCAGCCGCGCCGAGCGGCGGATCTCGTCGTCGGTCAGCGTGACGACCTTGTAGCTGGCGTGTACCTTGGCAGAGAGTTTGCGCACGCGCGGGTCGTCGAGCGAGGTCTCGTCGAAAATCGCCGCCAGGTGGCGGATGTCAATATCGATGACGTTGGGCCCAAGTTTGCCCGCCACGGCCGTCTTGTCGTACTGGAAGTCGTACATCCCGCGAAACACGTGTCCGATGAGGCCGATGTTCCAGTGGCGCAGGTTGCTGATCGTCGTGCGGACGGCCACAAAGCGGTCGATCTCGGCGTAGGCTTCTTCGTCGTCGACGGAGCCGACGACCACCTCGTAGTTGGCGTAGCGGTCCATCTTGCGAAAGCCGGCCGTGAGCTGCACCAGCCCCATCGGCCCGCTGTTGCGCAGCGCCTGGTCGTAGCCGGTTTCGAAGTTCAGCTTGGGGTGCGCCTGGCAGGCGAAGATGCAGATGGGCATGTCGGCAGGCAGGTGCAGCAGCGCCTGGTGCACGATGTAGTCGGTGCAGTACGTGCCCTCGGTGATGACCAGGGCGTCGATCTGCTTGTCCTTGAACATGCGCCCAGCCGCGTCGGCGGCGTCGAGCGTGTCGACCAGACCGGGGTACACCACCTCGTGCCGGCGGCCGATGCGGTCGGCGACGGTCTGCATGTCCGAGGCGACCTCGTCATGCAGGTTGGCGTACATGCGCCAGTATTCGAAGTACGCGCACGCCAACACGCCGACGACGAGGGGTTTGTCGCCGCGGCGCTGGGTGAGCAGGTCGCCGCTGGCGGCGCCGCCGGTGACTTCAAACGATTCGATTGCCTTGGTCTTCTTTTTGGCTGCCACGTTGAACGCTCCTTTGGGCGGGTTGGACGATATCCTCCCTTGGATTCTTTTGCCATGCAAAAAGTAGCCGGTAGCCCGTAGCCAGTAGCCGGTGACAACAATAACGGCAAGCTTGCATCGCTCTTGAATACTGTCCACTGGCTACTGGCCACCGGCTACCGTTTTGGGCTACCGGCTACCGGTTACTGTTGTTATAGTCTTGTCAACGCCTGCTGTTGGGGAGATACAAAGTGGAAGAAGTTATCTTCGCTCTGGTTCTGCTGGTCATCCTGCTGCCGGTGGGTCTGACGGGCGCCATTCTGGCGATCGTGGCTCTGGTAAAACTCAGCCGCATGCGGCGAAGCCTCAGCGAGGCGCTGGGACGGTTGGCCAACATCGAGCGGCGCATCGCTTCCGGCGCCATGCCGGCCGCACCGGCGCGTCCGGCGTCGGCGCCCGCCGCCGCGCCCACGCCAGTCACTCTGGCGCCGGCGCCTGCGGCCCCGCAAGCACCGCCGCCGATCCCTGAACTTGAGCGTGCCCCGGCGCCGCAGCGCGTCTGGGCGGAGCCGACGGTCCCGCCAGCGCCGGCGGGCGAGAGCATGGAGTCGCAGATCGGCAAGAAGTGGATGACCTGGGCCGGCGCGGTCGTGCTGCTGCTGGGGGCGGTCTTCTTCCTCAAGTACGCCTTCGACAACGACTGGATCGGCCCGACCGCGCAGGTCTTCCTCTGTGCCCTGGGCGGCATGGTCGCCATTGCGGCGGGCATCTTCTGCCTGGAGAAGAAATGGCGCATCCTCGGCCAGGGAATCATCGGCCTGGGCCTGGGCGTGCTGTACGCCACGTTCTACAGCGCCTGTTCGGTGTACGAGCCCAAGGTGATGGACAACGCCGTGGCGTTTGCGTTCATGGTTGTCGTGACGGCCATCGGCGTGGCGCTGGCCGTGCGATACAACGCACTGACTCTGGCGTTTCTGGCGCTGCTGGGCGGGCTGCTCACACCGGTGCTGGTCTCGACGGGCGAGAATCGCCGCGAGGCTCTGTTCACCTACCTGCTGATCCTCGACCTGGGCGTGCTGGCCGTGGCGCTGTGGCGAAACTTCCGGGCCCTGGACGCGCTGGCACTGGTCGGCACGATCGTTCTCTACGCCGGCTGGTACGGCCAGCATTACGACCTGCCCCAACTCGCGCCGGCGATGATCTGGCTGACGATCTTCTACCTCGTCTTCCTGATCGAGCCCTTCGCGTACAACCTGGCGACGCGCACGGCCGTGGGCGTCGAGCGGTTCCTCATGGCCATCGTCAACGCCACGTTCTACATGATCATGGCCTGGACGATGCTCTATGGGCAGTACAACTACACGCTGGGTTTCATCGCCCTGGGCATGGCCGCGTCGTACCTGGCGGTGGGCGCGCTGCTGCGCCGCCGCGTCGAAACCGACACCCGCTCGCTCCTGGCCAGCATCGTCATGGCCGTCACCTTCCTGACGCTGGCCGTCCCGCTGCACCTCTCGGCCAACGGGATCATGCTGGCGTGGGTGGCCGAGGGGCCGGTGCTGCTGTTCCTGGCGTACCGGTACCGCTATCAGCCGGCGCGCGTACTGGCGGCGATGGTGCTGGCGGTGGGCATCGTCACCCTGCTGGGCGAGCACTGGCCCGACCACGACGGGCTCTTCGTGATATTCTGGAACAAGCAGTTCATCAGCGCCGCGATGGTGCCGCTGGCGATGGGCGTCTTCGCGCTGGTGGGCCGGCTCTACCGCGCCAAGGCCACGGCCGCCGACCGCGCGGTCGAACTGGTCGTGGCCCTGGCGGCGGGCATCCTGGGCCTCTCGCTGCTGCACTCGGAGTTGTGGCAGTACATCGTGCGCGAGGGCGCTGCCGCCAACGCCGAGTACTATGCGACGCTCGGGGCGATCTTCCTCTGGACAGCCGGGGCGGCGGTCTATCTGCTGACCGGCGCCCGCACGCGAAACATGGCCGTCTACGCGGTGGGCCTGGCGGCGCTGGCCGTGGCGATGATCTGCACCTTCGGCGCGTACTCCTTCCCGCGTTTCGGCGAGCACGTGCTGCTGGTCAACGTGCGGATGCTGGCCGCAGCGGCGGTCGTGGCGATGGCACTGCTGTTCGCGCGGACGATCGCCCTTGGCGCCAGTGGCGAGGGCAAAGCGTTTGCGGCTGCGATACTGTGGGCTGCCCTGGCCGGGCTGCTGATCCTGCTTTCGGGCGAGGCGTGGGCATACTGCCTCAACAGCATTGCCGATTCGGCCAAGGCCGAGCGCGCCGGGCAGATGTCCATTACGCTGGTGTGGGGGCTGTTCGCCCTGACGATGCTGTACGCGGGCTTCGCCAGGCGTTTGCGGCCGGTGCGGCTGGCAGCCTTGGGCCTGTTCGCCCTGGCGGCACTGAAACTGGTCTTCGTCGACATGATGCACGTCAAGGACGTCTACCGCATCTTATCGTTCATGGGTCTGGGCCTGCTGTTGATCGGCTCGGCCTACCTCTACCACAAGCTCGAAAAACGCCTGGCCCCAAGCCAGCCCAAACTCGAGGAACCTGCACCATGAGCAAGACCACGATACTGGCAACGGTTCTGGTTGCGGCCGCCTCTGCTTTCGCCCAGCCCGCCGCAACCGCGCCGGCCGACACGTCCGCCTGGCAGAGGACCGCCCCGGTCGAGTTGCAGGGCCCAGCCGATCGCGGGCTGGCGCGCATCGACCTTCCGGGTGAAGTGTTCGACGCATCGCGGTCGAACTTGGCCGACGTGCGGCTGCTCGACAGCAGCGGCGCCTTCGCGCCGTGCCTCGTGCGATCGGGGCGCCTGGCCAGCCACGAGGAATCGGTGCTGGAGAACGCCCGCCTGCTCAACGCGACATTCGACCCCGGCCGCGGGCTCAGCCAGGTCACAGCCGACTTCGGAAAGAAGATCCTCAAGAACGAAATCTTCATCAACACCTCCGGCGACAACTTCCGCCGCCGCGTTCAGATCGAGGCCGGCGCCGACGGCGAAAGCTGGCAGGTGCTCCGCCAGGGCGGCTGGCTCTTCCGCATCCCCGGCCTGTTCGACAAGCGGCGAGTGGATCTGCCGGATAACGACTTCCGCTATCTTCGCATCACCGTCTTCAACGGACAGAGCGAGAATGGCAAGATCGACATCACCGACGTGTCCGCGCGTCACGGCAAGACCATCGAGCCGGAGCTTGCGGCTGTACTGATCAAGCAGACGACTGTAAACCCGACAGACGAGAACGCGCCGCCCGACAGTGCCCATGACAAGGACAAGAAGACGATCATCCTGCTGGACTGCGGGCTGCGGAACCTGCCCATCGCCCGCATCACGATGGCGTTCGAAGACAAGAACTTCGCGCGGGCATACTCCATCCGCGGGCGCAACCAGCAGACCCAGGAGGTCGTCGAGCAGGTCGAAGGCGGCGGCGTCCGGCGCAAGACCATCGCCTCGGAGTGGAACTTCGTGGCATCGGGCACGATCCACCGCTTCACGGCCGCCGGCGACGTCGATCAGTCGCTCGAACTCTCGCCCCCGCCGGCGGAGTCGGCGTATCGCTATCTTCGCATCGAGATCGCCAACGGCGACAACGCCCCGCTGACCTTCACCGGCGCCACCGTCCAGCGGGCGAAGGGCTTCGTGCTCTTCCAGGCCAAGGCCGGTCAAAAGTACCAGATGCTCGTGGGCAACCTCCAGGCATCCTGGCCGAAGTACGACTTGGAACACTATGCCGACAATCTGGCCAAGGAAGGCCTGACCGAGGCTCGCCTGGGTCCGCTTGTGGACAATCCCACGTACCACAAGAAGGAGCGCGTCGCGCCGTGGTCGGAACGCTACAAGGCGCTGCTCTGGGGCCTGCTGATCGGCGTGGGTTTGCTGTTGCTGATCGCGATTATGCGGAAACTCAAGACCCTGCCGCCTGCAGAAGACGACGCCCAGTAGCACGGGCGAGACGCCCGCGCTACTCATGGGCAAGATGCCCATCCTACTGCTTGCGAACCTTTTCGATCGCGCTCAGCAGGTCGTCCCTCGTGAACAGCCCCCGCAGCAGCACCGCCGGTTTGCCCGGCGAGCCCAGCACCACCGTGCAGGGCACGGCCTCGTTCTTCAGTGCCCGCTTGAGAGCGTTGGCCGGCAGTTGGCCGGTCGTGACGTCGCCGTAGTACGCGGTCACGTCGAGCTTCTTGAACTGAGCGGCCACCTCGGCGTTGTCATAGATGATCGCCTCGACGGTCTTGCACGTCAGGCACCATGAGGCGGTCAGGTCCACGATCACCGTCTTGCCCTGTTCGCGCTGGGCGCTGATGGCTCTCCAATCGAACGGCTGGAGGTGGACGCCGCTGCCCTGCCCGGCCGGCGTCGGAGGCCGGAGCATCCATAGCCCCGCCGCGACGGCCAGCAGCACGGCCGCGCCGCGGACGGCGATCTTGCGCCGCAGCGTGGCGTCGTAGCTGACCCACGTGCCCCACATCCACAGGCAGAAGCTCAGCACCACGGCGAAGCCGATGACCCAGAAGGGATACTTGTCGCCGCCGCTGGTGCCGATCAGCCACACCGCCACCAGCAGCATCACGAAGCCCATCGACTGCTTGAACAGCTCCATCCACCGCCCCGGTCGCGGCAGGCGTGCCACCAGCGACGGGAATGCCGTCAGCACCGCATAGGGCAGCGCCATCCCCGCGCCGATCAGCAGCATCGACAGCGCACCCACCCACATCGGCCTGCTCTGCGCCCAGACCAGCGCGGCCGTCAGGATCCCGAAACTGCACGGCGTCGCCAGGATGCCCGTGAGCAAGCCCGCGCCGACAGCCGAGCCGTGACCCTCGCGCCGCCCCTCGCCCAGGGCGGCCACTTTGCCTGAGACTGTCACGTTGAAAAGGCCGAAGAGATTCGCCGCCACCAGCACCAGCAGCAGCGCCATGGCAATCCGCAGGCCGGTGTACTTCCACTGGTCGCCCCAGTTGAAGACCCAGTCGCCCTCCGGTTGGGACACGATGCGGCTGATGACGTGCAGGACGGGATTGATCGCCGCCAGCACCAGGAAGAAGACCATGATCCCGCCGGCAAAAGCCAGGCCCATGGTGACGAACCGCCGTCGCGACTGCCCGGCCTGCTGGACGATGCTCATCACCTTGAGCGGAATCACCGGCAGCACGCAGGGCATGATGTTGAGGATCAACCCCGCCAGCACCGCCAGCGCCAACCCCGCCCACAAACCATAATCCTGCCGCTGACCGTAGACGACGAACTCCATCGGCGGGATGTCTGGCATCTCGCTTGCCGCGGCGGGCGCTGTCGACGCGGACGCTCCCGCTTGCGGCTTGGCGTCTTTCAATCCCCCCGCCAGGGTCGCGTCTGTCGCCCACGCGGGATTCACCTGCGCTTCACGTGCGACAGCGACCGAGGTTTCCGCATGGACGTTCTCGAACGGAACGCACACCCCGTCGGCCTGGCAGATCTGCCCCCGGACATTCACGCGGATCGTCCGCGGGCCTTCCTTGGCGTCATCGGGCACTTCCAGCGGAACGTACGCGACCGCCCGGCCCTCGTACACATTGTTGACGATCCACAAATTACCCGTCCGGGTCTTCTTTTCATGCGTCGGCGGCCACAGCACCGGCGAGGCCTTCAGGTCGCCTGCCTGGGCGACGATGTTCCCGGCCTGGGCGTAGTCGCCCGGATCGGGACCGTAGAAGACCCACTTGGGACTGATGGTCAGAATCACCGCCACGGTGAGCGATTGCCCCGGCGCCACGCGGGCGTGGTCCGCCACGGCCGAGGCCGCGATCTCCGCAACGGGCGCATCGAAAACCCCCTGCCCCGCCGCAATGGGAGCGGCCAGAGCGATGAACAACAGCGTGATCGGCAGTCTCATCAAGAGCCCTCTAGCTTGGCTGAAGCTACATTCATTGTATCGGCCGCCGGGAGCAAAAGGAATTCGCACAACACGCCGGCCACTTCGTCCGTTACACTTAACGAGTGTTGGAGCGAGGTTGTTCCATGAAGAAACTGCTCTTGCTGGGCGTGGCGGCCGTGATGGCCCTTCCGGCCTCTGGCGACACTATCTTTCTACGCGACGGGCGCACCTTCGACGGCAAAATCACACAAAAAGGCGACGACGTCAAGATCGACATCGGCGTGGGCGTCATCACGGTCAAGGCCTCGGAGGTACTGCACATTCGCACCGACGCGCCAGCCGGCGGCAAACCCCCTGCCGCAGCGGCGACCGCCCCGGCCACGGCGTTTCCATCCGGCGGCGCGGCCCCAGGCAGCGAGGACGAGGGCGGCATCGACATTGCCGCCACGGGCAACCCCGAGCCGATCGCCTTCACGCTGATGCGGCGCATCGCGGCCGCCGGCGCCGCGCCGGAGGACCTGGCCGAGCAACTGCGTCAGTGGCGTATCGCCGTGCACGACCGCCATCGCAAGGTCGACGGCAAGTGGGTAACGCCGTCCTATTTCGTCACGCACCGCGAGGCGTTCAACAAGGAATACAAGAACTGTCAGGATCTCGCCCGCCGCATGGCCCGGCTGCGGATCAGGACCGCACAGGACCAGTCCAACCAGAAGAATCTCTCCACCCGATACGCCAAGGCCCTGCGAGACCTCGCCGGCACCTGGGGCGATGCCCAGATCCGCCGTTTCCTGCTGGGCGTGGCCGAATACCACAGCGACAATCCGGGTGTCGCCGATGGCATCTTTCGCAAGCTCATTGATGAAGCGCCGCAGATCGCCGCCTATCACCAGGGCTGCGCCATGGCCTTGCTCAAGCTCAACCGCCCGCTCGAGGCCCTGGAGCAAGCCTCAATCGTGCTGCAATTGAGGCCGCATTCGCAAACGGCGCTGAACCTCGTTCGCGAGGCGATGAAGGCCACCTCCGGCGCCGACGTCCAGAGCCCGATCTACGTCCGGGCGTCGGCGGCTGTCAACGCATACGAGAAGGCGATTGGCTCGCAGGCGGCCGCCACGACGACTATCGAGTGGCTCATGCCCGACGCCCGCCCCTGGCAGGATCGCGACAAGACGCTGCCGATCCCGGCCTGCGACCGACTGGTGATCGTGCAGGCCCCGGCCGTGCCCATCGGACAGCACACGCTGATGGTGGACGAGACCCTCACCGCCGGCGCCGCCGAAATCGTCGTGCGCCTCGGCGAGGGCCGACTGGCGCCGGCGTCGCTGCTGCGCGTGAGCTATTCCTCTCGCGAGAAACCCCTGGGCGTGGCGATGCTGCACGTCGAGGACGCGCAGTTCACGCCCCTGACGGTGCCCGAGCCGCCGGCGCCGGCCCGCCCGGGCGCAGCCGCGACGCGGCCGGCAAAGCCTGCCCCGCCGACAGCACCGTCCGCGCAAGGCCGCAGCCTGCTGGCATACGGCCTGGGATACTGGCCGGCGATGGGCGCCACCCCGCGAATCATTTCCGGACATATCGCCGCACCCGATGCCGACAAGGTGGCGGAAGTCACCTTCCGCCTCGCCCCCGGCGAAGCGGCCGCCCCCATCATCGCCGGCGGCGACACGCTGGAGGGCTTCATGCTAGGCCGCCTCGACGCCGCCCTGAGCGACGGCGGGCCGTCAACGCTGCTGCCCGCCTCGGCCATCGCCCCGGTGCTGGCCCGGGCCAAACGCTCCAGCGGCACGTTCAATCCCACGCTGGGATACGCCCGCTTGCAGCGCAAGATCAAGCCAGAACCCGCCGAAGGCAAATGCTTCATTGTTTACGCGATCAAGCAAGAGAAGATGGAGTGATCGCGAATCTCGTCCTCGTCGCTTGCCACGCCGTAGCCTGCGGCGGAGGCGGGTCGGTTGTTCCCATCCGATGAGCGTTCGGGTACGGGCGGCCGGGCAGGGATGCCTGCCATGACGGCCATTGTCCCTTCATTGTCTTTTCTTGTCTGTTTTCGGCGATGCTGCAAAACTACGTGTTTCGTCTCTTCTTGTTAATAAATGGTTTACCAACCATCGGCCGCAGTTTCTTCGCTCGCCCGGACAATGCCTGCCCGCCCGGGGGATATGGAATCCACCGCGCACTGGAATCCCTCGAAAGTTGCAGAAACCACGTGTCCCTGAAATGGATTTTATTTTTTCGACCTCGGTTTTCCCCGGCCTTTTCGCCAAAAGCGTTTCCATTTTGTCGCCGCCGCCTGTCCAGTGACTATAATAGGGGTAAGAGCACCACGTGAAGATCACTACCTCCGCCGAGGCCCAAGGCGCCGCTGTGCGCCCTTGGGCCTTGGCTTTTGTCTAGCCCGAAAACTGCGTGAACCGCAGAGACCGCAAAGTACGCAGAGAAAAAGATTGGCTTAAAACAAGACCATCTAACGGCGCGAGTGGCGCTAATCTGAAGAAACCTCCATGAGGCCCACTCCGTAAAGTTTCTGTAAGTCTTTTGATTCAAGACACCTCTGCGGTCTCTGCGATCTCTGCGGTGAAATATCCGGGCTAGTCGCGAAACAACCTTGCCTCTAACCAAAGGGAGTCTTCCATGGCACAGTACGACGAAATGAAATTGCTGGACCTGCTCGCCGACGGCGTCGCTTATGAACAGGTCGCCCAGGAGATCGGCATCAGCCGCTCGATGGTCGCCAAGATCGCCCAGGGGCGCACCCGCCCCGAAATACACCAGCAGCTCCTCGACATCCGCGAGGCCCGCCGCCAGGCCGTCCACGACCTTGCCGCCAAGAAGGCCACCACGCTGATGAGAATGCACATCGAGGAAGGCCTCGCCCGCGGCGGCGAAACCGCCCGCAAGTGCCGCGAGTTCATCCTCGACCGCCTCCTGACGCGGGACGACACCCCCGCCGACATGCTCGACAAACTCTTAGCCGACTCCGCCAAGGCGGATCCGTCAGCAGCAGAGCTTGCCCCGCGCGTTTCTGCGTAACCGTCGCAGTGGATTGTAAGTCCGTAAGCGACAGAGAGGGTGGCATGGCGACACGCCAAGCGGGTCGCCATGGGCGGTGAAGCGGATGGATGGATGGATCGGTGCCATGCCGGCCGTTGTCCAGGCCTCGAATAATCACGGTCAGTTCGAGTCCGCCCCCATCGCCGCCCCGCCCCAGACCGTGAGGGCAAGGGCCGGAGAGGTCTGCGGGGCCGTCACCGCCAAGCGGCCTCGCCGAGGTTGCCCCGACTCCCGACGAATACCATTGCGGCCTTGAACGCTTGCCGAAATAGCCGGAAGACGTATACTGAGCTGCCCGATTTGAAAGGTTCTGAATGCCTCCGCAGACCTCAATTGGAAAACTGCCCCCCAGATATTATCGAGCCTTCGTAATCCGAGGTTGCATCTCGTTCCTGCTCGTGCCATCGGGCCTCTTCATGCTTGTGCATATTCCCAAGGGCGGATTCCCTCTCACTCACTTCCTGACAGCCCTATCGCTTCTATCGCTGGCTTTCATTGCTTGGATAATGATGAAGCTGGCACACATGAGCATTCTTTACCGGATGTGGGAAGCCGTCCAACCGGCCAGGATCAAGCCTCAACAGGCGGTCGGGCTAATGTTGCTTCCGCTATTCAACAGCTATTGGACCTTCCCCGCACATGTTGAGTGGTGCCAATGGTACAATAATCTGTTGGTCCGCCGCGGCCTTGCCGGGAGAATCGCTTCACGGAGTATGATTCGTGCAGGAATGATCAGCGGCCTCTGTGGCCTTGCATGCATCGTTTCCGCAATCACCCTCATAACCCTCGCTCTCAACGTCGTAACGCACGACGTCGGAGCTATTTTCTATCACATCGCTCTAATCCTGATCTTGCTTGGATCTGCTGCCTATATCATCCGGTTCATATTGGTCGCGGTGTTCCTCAAACGAGGATGTGATGCCGTTGAAACCCTCACCTGCGCCCTGCCCAAGACCGTGAGGGTAAGGGGTGGAGAGGTTTGCGGGCCGTGAGACTCACGAGATAGGTGGACAGATCCCATGATTATAGCGTCAGCAGGGCTGCCTTGCCCCATAGAGGCAGAGCGTTCTTGGCCCAGGGCGCAGGGCTGAAGGCTGCGACAGCAGACTTCGGGCCAAGCCTTGGGTCCAAGTCCCCTCCGCATCTAGCCCCGGCGGGGCGGACGTGATTGTCTGCCATCGTCACGGCCGCCCCTCCGGGGCTCATTGAATCCACGCATCATTCCCAGGGCTTGGGCTCACTTCGCTCGCCCCGCGCCCTGGGCTACGCACGAAGGCCCCTCTGGGGCCAAAACTCACGTAGGATGATTATGAATAATCCTCATCACAAACCTCACGGAATAGGAGAAGCCAAAGGTGGTGGTTTCTTATACCCATCTTCTCGCATTTCTCTGTGTCTCTGTGGCCAAGATGATTCACCCTTACATTGGCTGAGATCGCAGAGGAGTACGGTCTCGGGCGTTATCGGCATGGCGGCTGAGAAAGGGCCGCCATGGCACCCCTTGCGCTTTCAGTCGGGAGTTCGCCGCAGTCAGGATAGATAGGGAGCCCGGCTTCGCGGAAGAGGATGGCTTGCCAAGGCGTAGTTCGCCGCTGCCGTGATTGATGCGGGAGCCGGGCTTTGCGGAAAAGCTCCGCTTCGCCGTGGCAGTTTTCGTTCGCCGCCGGCGGCGAACGAAGACTGGAGCTGATGGGACTTGAACCCATGACCTTCTGCATGCCATGCAGACGCGCTTCCAACTGCGCCACAGCCCCGAACCTCGCGGCACCGCGGTTGTCGATAGCCTTGGCGCCGTCCATTCTTTTTACCATCCCCCAGTGTATCGGTCAAGGCCGCTGGTGAAATTGCGGAAAAAGTCACCAGGCAGTCAAAAGGGCCACCGCGACGCTCGCCTCCTCCAGCGGCTGGAGCGCCGCGGCGATGTCCGCGGCCTCGGCGGCGCTGTCGCAGAGCACGAACATCGCGCTGCCGCTGCCGGTCATGCAAACCGGGGCGGCCACTCGCGACTCAACCGTCTGCCGCAGCAGACCCAACGGCGGGCAGACGTCCTGGGCCGCAGCGGTAAGCTGGTTCTTCAGCCGCCCGCGCCACTGCGAGGGCTTTTGCCGCAGCGTCTCAGGCGGCAGTTGCGGCCCCATCGGCTCGGGGCGGCGGTCAAAAGCATTGTAGACAGCCGCCGTCGGGCAGCCGAACGTGGGCAGGATAATCGCGGCCGCAAGGTCCGACAGAGCAATGGGCTCGAGAACTTCGCCCCGCCCGGTCATTCGCTGGGCGGGCGGGCCCAGGAACAACGGTATGTCGCTACCCAGACTTGCACCCAGTTCGGCAAGACGCTCCGACGCGACGCCCAGTTGCAACAGCGCGTTCATGCCCGCAAGCACGGCCGCGGCGTCGGACGAACCGCCACCTAGCCCCATGCCCGGCGGGATCGATTTGGCTAAAGTAATGTCTACTCCGCCAGAACCGGCCTCGTGCATCAACAGCCGCGCCGCCCGAACAGCCAGATTCGCCTCGGCCGGCCCGCAGTCGAACCCGTCGCAGCGAAGGAGAACTTCCCCATCGCCGCGAGTGTGCAGCTCTACGCGATCGAACAGGGTGACCTTGGCAACGATCGAATCGACGCCGTGGAACCCATCGCCGCGACGCGGGCCCACGAGCAAGTTGAGATTGATCTTCGCCGGCGCCCACACGCGCAGGCCGCCGCCCGGCAAAGACTCAAACTGTGATGCAGGATTCATGTGCTCGACAGCTTAATCGCGACGCCGCGCAAACGGAAGTGCCGGGGCATCGTCCTCGTCGTCGTCCTCGTCCTCCCGCCTTCGCCGGAGGCTGCGGCGTGGCGAGCGTCGCGATTCTTTCTTCTCAGCCTTCGGACGCCGCGTGGACGATAAACTGGTCATATGGATGTCATGACCGCTATCTTTAATCGTCGCAGCGTGCGCAAGTATCTGCCCAAGCCGATCTCACCCGACGTGGTGCAGCGGCTGCATGACGCGATGCGCGCCGCTCCGTCGGCCTCGAACTTTCAGCCCTGGCACTTCATCTTCATCCACGACAAGGCGACGCGGGAATCGGTCGCCCGCGCAAGCAACGGGCAGATCTGGATGGCCGAGGCGCCGATCATCGTCGTGGCGTGCGGCATGGCCGAGTTCGCCTACAAACGCATGGGCGGATACGGCAACAGCGCCGACATCGACGTGGCCATCGCCGTCGACCACCTGACGCTGGCGGCAGTGGCCGAGGGGCTGGGCACCTGCTGGGTCGGGGCCTTCGACGAGACCGTCGTCAAGCGACTGGTCAACGTTCCCCCGCGCGTGAAGATCATCGTCCTCACGCCGCTGGGCTACCCCGCCACGGAAGAGCTGATCCACCCGCTGGAAGACGGCCGCCGCAAGAGCGACGGTGAAATCTTCAGCTTCGACTCCTACGGCGTGAGGTGAGTCGCAGTACAGTTCGCCCCCGATAAACGATTCCGGTCCCTTTTGATTAGGCCGCAGTTATAGATGATAGCTTACGATCCCCGCAAGGAGCCGATCATGAACGCTGTGCAACCGACGTGCGAATACGCGATCGATCCGCTGGGTCTGGACATGCCCGCCCCGCGGTTCTCATGGGTGATCCAGTCTGACGCGCGCTGCGCCGTGCAGGCTGCCTACCAGGTGCTCGTGGCCGCCAGCGCCGAGACGCTCGCCGCCGACCAGGGCGACAAGTGGGACAGCGGGCGCGTCGCCTCCGACCAGTCGATCAATCTTCCCTACGGCGGCTCGGCGCTGACCAGCGGCGAGAAGTGCTGGTGGAAAGTGCGCGTGTGGGATCCCACCAACGCCGCGGCCGGAGCGTGGTCAGAGCCCGCGACGTTCGAGATGGGGCTGCTGAGCCCGCGCGACTGGAAGGGCAAGTGGATTGCGGCCGCCAAGAGTGTCTCGGCGCCGCTGCTGCGCAAGACCTTCACGCTGGCGGCGGCCCCCGCGCGCGGGCGGGTCTATATCTGCGGCCTGGGCTGTCACGAGCTGTACGTCAACGGCCGCCGCGTGAGCGACCGCCTGATGGACCCGGCGCCGACGTGGTACGACAACATCCTGCCCGAGCAAGCCACGGGCAGCCGCGTGCTGTATGTCACGCACGACGTGACCGATCTGCTCGTGGCCGGCGAGAACGCCATCGGCGTTCTGTTGGGCCACGGCTGGTACAGCAGCGACGACGGCAAGCCCTCCGGCCGCACGCCCTTCGCCGAGCGGCCGGTGCTGCTGCTGCAGGCGAACATCGAACTGGCGGACGGACAGAGCGTCAGCGTCGCCAGCGACACCTCATGGCAAGTCACCCCCAGCCCGATCTTGTCCAACGAACTCTGCGCCGGCGAGCATTACGACGCCCGCCTTGAGCAGGACGGCTGGGCGGCGGCGGGTTTCGACGACGCCAAGTGGGTCGCGGCCGTGGCCGCCAAGGCGCCCAGCGGAAAGCTCGTCGCGATGCCCCTGGAGCCCTCGCGCATCACCGCACGGCTGACGCCCAAGCGCGTGCTCAAGAGCGACGATGCTAAAAACGCGTACATCTTCGACATGGGCCAGTACGTCTCGGGCTGGACGGAGATCCGCGTGCAAGGCCCGGCCGGAACCGTCGTGACGCTCGAGCACGCCGGACGCGTGAACTACGACACCGGCAAGCTCGACACGCGCAATCAGATCGCCTGGCACCCCTCGCCGCAGAAGGATTCCTACACGCTGCGGGGCAATGGCTTGGAGACCTGGCACCCGCGATTCACGATCCACGGCTTCCGCTACGTCGAGGTGACCGGCTGGCCGGGCGTGCCGACGTGCGATGACCTCACCGGCTGCGCCGTGAACAACGACATCGAGCCGGCCGGGCAGTTCGAGTGCTCCGACGACATGCTCAACCGCGTTCACCACAACGTCTGGTGGACGTTCCACGGCAGCTTCCAGGGGATTCCGCAGGACGCCAGCGACCGCGCCGAGCGCGTGGCGTGGCTGGGCGACCCGGGCTTCGTGGCCGAGGACTACATGGTCAACTTCCGCGACGTGCGGTTCTGGAGCAAGTGGCTCGACGACATCGCCGACGCCCAGAAGTCCGACGGCACGGTGCCCTACATCGCCCCGCCCAACTGGGGCGCCCACTCGTATCGCGACTGGCCGTGCTGGGAATGCTCGTACAGCCTCTTCACGTGGTTCGTTTACCAGTACAACAACGACGTCCGCGTGCTCGAAAAGCACTACGAAGGCCTGCGCAAACAGGTCGAGCATTTCCGCAGCCTGGTCAAGGGCGGCATCCTCGCCGACGTGCTGGGCGACCACATGGAACCGCGCGACGACGGCACCAGCAGCTTCTGCCCCAACCGAACCCCCGCGGCCCTGACGGCCACCGCGTATTACTTCCGCTGCGCGCAGATCGTGTCCGAGGCCGCACGAATCCTGGGCAACCGCGACGACGCCAAGGCATACAGCCGCCTGGCTGAGACCATCAAGGACGCCTTCAATCGCGAGTTCTTCAACTTCGAGACCAACCAGTACGCCACCGGCAGCCAGACCGCAAACGCCCTGGCGCTGCACCTGGACCTCGTGCCCGGCGGCCGCGAGAAGGACGTGCTGGCAAACCTGGTCGCCGACATCAAGGGCCGCGGCAACCGCCTCTCGACGGGCATCATCGGCACCGACGCGCTGGAGCAGTCGCTGCCCAAGCACGGCCGCGCGGACGTGATGCTCCTGCTGGCGCAGCAGACGGCGTTCCCGAGCTGGGGCTTCGGCGTGGTCAACGGGATGACGACCATCTGCGAAGACTTCGAGTGCAGCACGTACCACAGCCTGAGCATGAAGATGCTCGGCAGCGTCGAGAAGTTTTTGCACAAGGATGTCGCCGGCCTGTCCCCCGCGTCGCCGGGGTGGAAGAAGATCGACATCGCGCCGAAAGTCGCCGCTCATCTGGCGTGGGCGAAGGGGTCGTATCGCACCGCCTTTGGACCTGCCTGCGTCGAGTGGCACAAGGACGAAGACGCCGGCGAGGGACAACCCACGCTGAAGATCGCCGTCACCATCCCCGCCAACACCACCGCCACGGTGACCGTGCCGACACTGGACCTGCGCAAGTTCCAGATCGCCGAAAGCGGTCGCACTCTCTGGACCGGTCGCACGTTCTCGCCCGGCGCCGACGGAATCGCCGCCGGACGAATCGGTGAGAGCGACGTGACCTTCGACGTCGGATCGGGAACGTACACCTTTGAGCTGACCCGCGTGGTTTGAAGAAGAGCGATGAGAATTAACGAACGCCGCGCCGCAAGCGATTGCAGTGCGGCGTTTTTTTGCGGGAGCGAACCATTCAGATAATGGTTAATATCCGTCATTCGCGATCATCCCCCCTTTTCATGAGGACGACATGAAGACTCTCAAGGCGATTCCGGACCGGTTGGTTGTGCTGACGTTTGACGACGGGTGCAAATCGGACATCGAGGTCGTTGCCCCGCTGCTCAAGACTTACGGGTTCGGGGCGACGTTCTATGTCAACGACCACAACGGCGCGGTTTCGGGGTGGAAGTCGGAGAACTATACCAACTGGGCGCAGATCCGGCGGCTGCACGAGATGGGATTCGAGATCGGCAACCACACCGCCCGCCATCCGAGCGTGTGCGGACTCTCGGACGAGGCGCTGATCGCCGAGCTCGAGCAGATCGAGCAGCGCTGCAGCGAGAATGGCATCGACCGCCCCACTACGTTCTGCTATCCCGGGTTCCACTTCAGCGGCGCGGCGGTTCGCGTGCTGCGATCGCGCGGGTATCAGTTCGCGCGCCGCGGCGGGTTCCCGGAGATGCCCTACCACGGCGAAGGCTGCCGCGGGCCGGCGTACGACCCCGCCGTCCATGACCCGCTGCTGGTGCCCACGACTGGGTTCTCCGGGCCCAACTGGGGCATGGACGATCTGAAGTGGGCGGTTGAACAGACGCGGGGAGGCAGGGTCGCCGTGCTGTGCTTCCACGGCGTACCGGATGTCGAGCACTCGTGGGTGCATACCGACCCGGGCGTGTTCAAGACGTACATGGATTTTCTGCGCGACAGCGGCTGCACGGTCATTGCCATGCGCGCCTTGGGCGACTATGTTGACGCCTCCAACGTGCCGGACGACCCCAACGCCAAGCTGGAAAAGGCCCTTTAATGAAGCCCTGCAACCTGACGTGTGAATATACGATCAACCCACTTGGCGTCGAAACCCCGCAGCCGCGGCTTGGCTGGCAGCTCAAATCCGCCACGCGCGGGGCGATGCAGAAGGCGTATCGCATCCTGGCGGCCTCGACGGCAGCGAAGCTTGACGCCGACGAAGGCGACCTGTGGGACAGCGGGCGCGTCGAGTCCGACCAGTTCGTAAATATCCCTTATGCCGGCACTGCGCTAACGAGCGGCCAGCGTTGCTGGTGGAAGGTGTGCGTCTGCGACGACGCGGGCGAGACCATCCCGAGCGCAGTCGAGGGAACCTGGAGCGAACCGGCCTGGTTCGAGATGGGCTTGCTCAGCGCCAGTGACTGGCAGGGCAAGTGGATCGCCGCCGAGGCTGGCATCAGTTCCCCGCTGCTGCGGCGCGAGTTCGCCCTCAAGGGGCAGATCGTGCGGGCTCGGGCGTACGTCTGCGGCCTGGGCTGGAACGAACTGTACATCAACGGCTGCCGCGTCGGCGACAACGTGCTCGACCCGGCGACCAGCGAGTACCACAAGCGGGCGTATTACGTCACGCATGACGTGACGGACCTGCTGGCCGCGGGTTCCAACGCCGTCGGCGTGATGCTGGGCAACGGATGGTTCAGCGAACCGGACTGGGAAACGCAGGTCTGCATCCACCACGAGACGTACGGCACGCCGGGCTTCACGCGGGCCTGGGACGGGGCCCGCCCGGTGCTGATGTTCCAGCTTAATATCGAACTGGCTGACGGCAGCAGGGTGCGCGTCAGCTCGGACGGTTCGTGGAAGGTCTCGCCCGGGCCCGTCACGCGGAACAATTTCTGGGAAGGCGAAATCTACGACGCCCGCGCCGAGCAGAGCGGCTGGACCGCCGCCGGGTATGATGACCGCGCCTGGGCGGCGGCGCAGGTCGTGAGCGGCCCCGGCGGCAGGCTCGTCAGCCAGACGATGCCGCCGATCAAAGTCACGCAGACGCTGCGGCCGGCGCGCTTCACCATCGCCCGCGAAGGCGTCTATGTCTACGACATGGGCCAACTGTTCGGCGGTTGGGCGCGCATCCGCGTGAAAGGCCCTGCCGGCACGAAGATCATCATCCGCTACGGCGCGCGGCTGGACGAAGAAACCGGCCTGCCCCAGTCGCCTGGGGGACCGGATGCGGCGACTGATTGCTACATCATGAAGGGCGACGCCGCCGGCGAGGAGTACGAGCCGCGTTTCACCAATCACGGCGTGCAGTACGTCTCGGTCGAGGGCTGCCCGCAGGAGATGACGATCCGCGACGTTGACGGCCGCGTGGTGCACTCGGCGATCGACATGGCCGGCGAGTTCTCGTGCAGCAATCCGGTGGTCACGAAGATTCACAACAACGTGGTCTGGACGCTGACCAACGACCTTCTGGGCCTGCCGCTGGACTGCCTCTACCGCGAACACTGGGCGTGGACCGACCCGGCCACCATCACCGGCTCGTTGTACCCCCGCAAGTGCATGCCGCAGTTCTGGACCAAGTGGCTCGAGGACATCCGCGACGCTCAGCGGGCCGACGGGGCCGTGCCCAACGTCTGCCCCAACTACCGCGGCGACGCCTCCGACCCGGCCTGGGGCGGCAACTACCCGCTGCTGGTGTGGTACCTGCACCAGTACTACAGCGACGAGCGAATCCTGGCCGACCATTACGATGCCATGAAACGCTGCGTGGACTACCTGACCTCCGTCTCGCAAGACCACATCGTCGTCAAAGGCCAGTTCGGCGACCACATGATGCCCGGCGATGCGCCCGGAAAGGAAGAGTTCATCTCCTCCGAAACGCCGCCCGAGATGGTCTGGACCGGCTACTACTATCGCGCAGCGCTGGTCGTCGCACAGGCCGCCGAAGAACTCGGCAACGCGGCCGACTGCGACCGCTACGGCATGCTCGCGGCCGACATCGCCGAGGCGATCAACGACAAGTGGTTCGATAAGGACGCCGGCTGCTACTGCAGCGGCGTGCAGACGGCCAACGCCTTCGCCTTGGTGCTGGATATCGTTCCCCAAGGCGCGCGGCAAAGCGTGATCGACGCCATCGTGGCCAACATCGCCAAGCACGGCGGGCACCTGCACGCGGGCAACACCGGCACGACGTGCCTGATCGACACGTTGACGGCCGCCGGGCAAGGCGAGCTGCTGTACAAGCTGCTCAACGACAAGACGTACCCCGGCTGGGGGTACATGGTCGCCCAGGGCGCCACGACGATCTGGGAGAGCTGGAGCCTCAGCGCCCAGTGCGGTAACGTCGAGAGCATGATCATGTGGGCGACAATCGACCAGTTCTTCTACAATGACCTGGCCGGGATCAAAGCGCCATCGTATTACGGGCCGACGTACCACCCGCGTGCGTTTACCGACGTGCGCATCGAGCCGCTGATGCCCGAGGGCCTCGACAACGTCCGCGCGACGATGCAGACCGTGCATGGCCGCGTCGGCAGCGAGTGGTTCAAATGGGGCACCAGCCGCTACTACAATATCGAGATTCCCGCAGGCACCTGCGGGACATTCAGCCTGCCCAAGCTGGACGAAGATTTCCAGATCACCGAGAGCAACCGAGTGATCTATAAAAATGGCGACTTCGTCCCGGGCGTCGAGGGCGTGCTGAGCGCCACCGACGAAGGCAGCCGCATCGCCCTGCGCCTCGGCGGCGGATGGTACGCGTTTGGGATGACGCCGGTAAAACAGTAATCGGTGAAACCAGGCAATACGAAATCGGGGGTGGCTGCATGCCCATGACGACGTGGCGTCGATTATTCTTTACTGATTACGGATTACTGATTACAGGTTACTGATTGCGGTTGTTAAGGTAGAATTGACGAAATGGATCAGCAGTACATTCGCAACTTCAGCATCATTGCCCACATTGACCACGGCAAGAGTTCGTTGGCCGACCGGATGCTCCTGCGCGCCGGGGCCATCACGCAGCGCGAGTTCCACGAGCAGATTCTCGACGACATGGACCTCGAACGCGAACGCGGCATCACGATCAAGGCCTCTGCCGTCACCATCGATTACGAATACAACGGCCAGAAGTACATGCTCAACATGATCGACACGCCCGGGCATGTGGACTTTCACTATGAAGTCAGCCGCTCGCTGACGGCCTGCGAGGGCGCGCTGCTGGTGGTTGACGCCGGGCAGGGCGTCGAGGCTCAGACCGTGGCCAACACGCTGCTGGCCCAGCGAACCAACCTCAAGCTCGTGCCCGTGGTCAACAAGATCGACCTGCCCGCCGCGCGGCCGGAAGATACGGCCATGGAGATCGAGCATTTGCTCGCCCAACCAGCCGAGGACTGCATCTTCACTTCGGCCAAGACGGGCGCGGGCATCGAGGAGATGCTCCAGGCGATCGTCGAGCAGCTCCCCCCGCCCAATGGCGATCCGGAGGCGCCGACCAAGGCCCTGATCTTCGACAGCACCTACAACGAATACCGCGGCGTCGTGGTGTACGTGCGGATCTTCGACGGCCAGCTCAAGATCGGCGACAAGATCACCATGATGGGCACCGGCGAGAGCTACCAGATCACCGAGATGGGCAAGCTCCGCCCCCAGGCCGTGGCCGTGCAGTCGCTGGGCGCCGGCGAGACCGGCTTCGTGGTGGCCAACATCCGCACGGTCTCGTCCGTCCACGTCGGCGACACGATCACGCTGACCGCCCGCCCGGCCGAGCACGCCCTGCCGGGCTATCGCCCGCCGCAGCAGATGGTGTTCTCGGACTTCTACCCCGGGCCCAGCACGCAGTTCCCGGAACTGCGCGACGCCCTAGAGAAGCTGCAACTCAACGACGGCTCGCTGACGTTCGCGCCGATCAACTCCGAGGCGCTGGGCTTCGGGTTCCGCTGCGGGTTCCTGGGCCTGCTGCACATGGAGATCGTGCAGGAGCGCCTCGAGCGCGAGCACAATATCGAGGTGGTGCAGACCGCCCCGACCGTGCCCTACCAGGTCCTCAAGAAGGACGGCGAGGTGGTCGAGGTCGACTCGGCCGGCGAGCTGCCCGACCCC
This sequence comes from Planctomycetaceae bacterium, assembly GCA_021371965.1. The sequence continues at coordinate 191 of JAJFVE010000029.1, read as the reverse complement.
AACTACGTCGAGGAGATCCGCGAGCCGATCGTGAAGGTCAACCTCATCATGCCCGCCGACTCGATCGGCAACGTGATGAAACTGGCCGAGGAACGCCGGGCGACCTACCTCAAGACCGAGTACCTCCGCGCCGACCGCGTGATCCTCAGCTACGAGTTCCCGCTGTCGGAGATCATTTACGATTTCTACGA